>JBHHZX010000218.1:0-6927 GCA_046758265.1 Phycisphaerae bacterium | reverse complement strand
AAAGCGTAAACTGATGCGTGTCGACGTGCGTCAGTCCGCACTGACCGGCCGCGCGCTGAGCGACCTTCAGCTCGCGGGTCGCCGCCTCAGGCGGTTTCGCAAACCAGCATTGCCCGCCGGGCCGCACGAATCCCGCGGCGTACTCCACCAGCGCGGGCAGCGCCGCCACCGCTCGCGCCGTTACCACGTCAAACGTCTCGCGGTAGGCCGCGTCGTGGGCGAGCGTCTCGGCCCGGCCCCACAGCGTGCGAACTCGCTGTAAGCCAAGCCCCGATACGATGCGCGCCACGGCCTCAAGCTTCTTGCGCGTGGCGTCGAGCAGCGTCACGTCGAGACCTTTGCACACACAGGCCAACGGAATGCCGGGGATTCCGCCCCCCGTGCCCAGGTCCAGCAGCCGCCGCGGACGCAGGCCACTAATGAGTGGCAGCAGCGCCAGACTCTCACAGACGTGCAGTCGCCAAACGTCCTCGCTGGTCCGAATCGCCGTCAGGTTTACCCGCCGGTTTTCGCGCAGCAGCAACTCGACGAAGCGCGACAAGCGCGCGTGCGCCGCAGGCCCCACCTCGAACCCGGCGGCAGCCAATTCGTCACGCGTCATCGGACCGGACACTCGCGCTTTGCTGGATGGAGCGTCAGTTGTAGGTAAAAGCCTGCCCCTGGGTCAGGCACAGGCTTCTCGCAGGCGTCTGTCTATCGACCACGCTTTGGGAGCGGTCATGTACGGCAAGCCTATCTGGGCGGCTTCGGACAGGTTGTGTAGCCCTTCCATGGCCAAAGATGCATGGGGGCGCTGGGGAGCGGGGTGTAGCCCGAGATCGCAACGCCTGGGGTCGGATATGAGTAGATCTGCCAGCCGGGTCCGCGGTGCATGTTGTCTGCGAGGGCGGGGTCGATGCCCCAGATCTCAATATCCGCCCCCGATGGCTTCCAGGTCAGATCATCGTCGGAGACCGCCTGGGTCGGCGCGGCGTGGGCGTCCGCGAACAGTTCGTTGCTGACCATGATCTCGCCGTGCCACCCTTGCTTCTTCACTTCGGGCCAACCACCACCCGAATCGGTACCGATGAACCCGTAGAAGAGCGGATCTCCACCCCAGAGCAGTTCCGAAGTGTTCGTCAGGCGATCCAGACGCTGTCCCCAGATGCCGATCGAAAAGGCCTTCGCCCCTCCTGGCGATCCGAAATTAGCCAAGCTACCACGGTAGCTACTTCCGACGGTGTCGAACATCCTGTTGCCGGCGTTCTCCTCCGGGGCGTCATCCATGACGCCTTCCGGCACGTCAGGGTAGCCTACGTCGGCGGGGCATTCAAAGACCGGTGCGTTGGACGGCAGATAGGACTGCGGATCGCTCGGATCTGGTACCCCTGCTTCGATGTCGGGGTAGAGATACACCGTAAGCGGCCGTCTTCTCGTCCCATAGTAAGGCCTGGCGTTCGTCTCGTTGATGATAAGATCAGCACCTTCAGTACGGAATGGGTCTGTCGCCCCACGTCCACCCCACGAATACCACATCACGCAGCGCTTATACCAATAACCGTGGGCGCGCACCATGATGGCGGAAATCGGCATGATCCTGTTGTGGTCATCCTCTGTGGCGTACTCGTGGCTCGCCGTGCCGATGTCACGCAGTTGCGACAGGCACACGGCCTTTTTGGCCTGGTCCTTCGCGCGCTTCAGCGTCGGCAGCAGAATCGAAATGAGCAGCGCGATGATCGCCACCACCACGAGCAACTCGATGAGGGTGAATGCCTTCCCCAACTGCCGGTTCAACATGTTGCTCTCCTTTTCTTCAACGCTTATGAAATAGTGATGATACCGTCCGGTGCGGCCAGCATCTCTGTCTGACCCGGCCGCCATGCCTTCACCCGTTCCCCAACTGGACGCGGTGCGTAGTCGGCGGCCGTGAGGTTCGCGATCACGAGCTATCGGGCCCCTTTGGGCGACAGGCGTCCCCGCCGCCTATGCGAGAGCCCCTCGTGCCGCCGAATCCACTACCGCATATCATCTTACGTGCCTGACCGGCCGCAAACAAGGCCCAATAGTCAAGTGCGCCCGGCGACCGTCAGCGTGACCGGGGCGCCGGGCTGCACCAGCGGCTCGGGCTCGGGCGCAATCAGCCGGTCGCACTGTCTCGGCTGGGAATCTTCACCTCCAGGAGCTCGCACGCTGCCGCCTCGATGCGCGTGCGCGCCGAATCCGCGGGGATCACCACCACGTCGCCGGCCTTGAAGTCGCACCGATACTGGTCACGAGCCAACCCACCTGTTCCAGCCAGCACGATCCAAACCAGCATTTTGGAGGGCTCGAGGCCAGGCGCGGTTCCCCGGCGGAAGTGGAGTTTGTCGATCACAAACCGTTCGCAACTGACGAGCCGAGTGACGGTCGCCAAGGCGTCCGCCGAGCGCACGCGCGGCTGCGCGATCTGCTGCTCGGAAACGTCGTAGCGGATGTTGGCGAGGGCCTGATCCACGTGCAGTTCGCGCGGCCGACCATCGAGGCCGACACGCTCCCAGTCGTACAGCCGATAAGTAACATCGGACGGTGTTTGTACCTCCGCCACGACCAGCCCCGCGCCGAGCGCGTGCGGGACGCCGCTGGGCAGGTAGTAGCAGCAGCCCGGTCGGCCCGGACGACGCTGGTGCAAATCGGCGAGCGCGGGGGTGGAGCCCGCGGCACGTACGTCGTCCGGACCGACCCCGGGCCGCAGTCCAAGGTAGAGCACAGCCCCCGGAGCCGCGTCGATTACGTACCAGGCCTCGTGCTTGACGCCCGGTTGTTCACGCCCCGGAGCTGCGGCGGGACCGCGTGGATGCACTTGCACGCTGAGTGGCTGCCGCGCGTCGAGGAACTTGATCAGCAACGGGAAGTGACCGGCCACGAGCTCGGCGTCGCCCACGAAGTCGCGCCCCCACAGCTCGATCAGCTCGCCCACACGCTGGCCCGCCAGCGGGCCGCGCGCAACCCGCGACTCGTTGCCCGGCAGGTCCGCCAGCTCCCAGGATTCGCCGATCGGACCCTCGCCCGGGAGCCGCTTGCCGAACAGTCGCGTCAGTTCCCGCCCGCCCCACGGCTTCGGCTTGAAGATCGGTTCGAAAACGACGGGGATCGGCGGAACGGTCACGGCCAGGCGACCTCCGCGTTCGTGTCGTCGGTGCGAGCGGGCGGGAAGCACAGAAACGGTCGCAATTGGGCCACCGTGAGCGGGCCGATACGGTGCACGTTTGCCAGGTCTTCCGCACGATGGAAGGCACGTCGCGGCCGCACCGATTCACGGTACTCGATGATGTAGTCGGCGATGGTCGGGCCGATCCGCGGCAACAGCATCAATTCGTCGCGGGTGGCTGCGTCCGGGTCGAGTCGCAGCCATACCTGCTCCGGCGCGATCGGCGGCCGTTCGCTCGCAGCAGGAGTGCCGGCCGTCAGGCAGTGCAGCGCCAGCAGCAATATGCCGGCACCAAGCGCCGCACGCTCGGCGACGCGCGGCAGCCGCGACACCGTCAGTGGAAGCGGGGCGCCGCGGCTCACTGCCAACCCTCGGGCACGAGCTCGCGGCGCAGCTCGGCCAGTCGCTCGAAAGCAGGTTTGGGCGTCAGGTCGGCGCGGAGCACGCCGCCGAATGGGACACCGCTGCAGACACCATCCGTCAACGTCTGCAGGCAGATGTCCTCGACGTACGGTTTGGAGAGTGCGATCGCGCTGAAGTCGGCGAGCCAGGCGGCCTGAAAGCTCTCGGACCAAGGGCGGTCCGAGACCCCCGCCGCCGCGTCGTCCGAAGGGACGGCGACCGCCGTGACGTGCAACGGTTTGCCGAGGGCGGCGAAGCGGTCGATCAACGAGCTGATCTGGAGCATATCCCGCAGATGGAAGCCCTCGCTGTCGAGGCCGAAGACAAACTGCAAACCGAACGCATCGAAGCTGATGCCACTCTGCACTGCCATCTCGGCGTAAAGCAGCGGTGGCGCGGTGCGTTCGTTGCGGGCAAAGTATTCGCCCCAAGGCTGCGTGAGGTCGAGCACGACCCGGGCCTGCGGCGCGGCCTGCCGGGTGATACTGGCCGCCAAGCGAGTCAGGTCGATGACCTGCTCGAAGCTAAAGGAGAAGACGTTGTCCGCATGCAAGCCGCTGGCGACAATCCAGGTGCCAATTCTACCGGCATAGCGTTGGACTGTGCGGCGAACGTGTTCGCGGGCGAAGTCGGCGATGGCCTCGTAGTCATTTTCCCGGACGTGCAGCCAATCCGGGACGAACTGGACCCCGAAATTCAGCAGCGGACCGCCACGCACCGAGAGCCCGGCTTTCACGCACCTTGTGACCCATTTGTCGGTCGCGTCATAGCGGATGCGTTGCTCATCCGGCTGGATTTCGCGCCAGACAAACGGGACTTGGACGAAATCAAAGACCTCGGAAAAGCGCTTGGTCAACGTTCGGGGTGGAGCGGCGGGCGGTACGGAAACACCGAGGAAATCGCGCGCATAGCCGCCGGCTTGCCGACGGCGGGCGATGAACACCGCCGCGTGGAAGCGGCAGAGCTCCTCCGACGCCAGGACCGCCAAGCTCAGGGCGCGGTCCGCCAGTCGCGCCGCGGCCGGCGGATTATCGGTTCTCTGAAGCGCTTCGAGGAACCGGTCGCGGGCTTGATCGATTTTCGCGGCGATTTCTTCCACGCCCGGATAATCGAACAGCCCCCACTCCTCGCGCTTCATCGAGATGCGCATCAAGCGGTGCCGCACCAACTCGATGTGGAGATGATACGGCTCCTCACGCGTAGGAAGTCGTGTGGTTTGGAGCTGCACGGTGCCGTAATCCCTGACCGGCCAGAGCACGGAAATGCCGAGCGGCTCGGGGCTGCGCGACTCGCACGCGATGATGTTGCCGCTCGCGCGCAGCTCGCCGCGCACCGGCACCTCGTCGATCCCTACGAGATGGGCCCCGCGCAGATCGGGTGGCTGATGGCCCCCTCCCTCCCGGTAGCACGCGAACTTCAGCACCGTAGCCAACCTCCGACGTTCAGGTGGCGAGGCGTGACCGGCCGACCGGCGGACCATCGCCGCACAAATTTCATCTTAGGGCAGGATTGCCGGCGACGGAAGTAGACCCCGGAGTGTACCAAGCCCGGGCTCGGCGTGGTGTAGGGTCCCTGTCGCACAGTCCGCTCGTGCGCGCGACTCCTGTGAAACACGTAACCCGCGGCGAGCTGTGCCAAATTTCCGAAATTTTTGCAAGCGCACCGCCATTGGTATGTTACAATTTTTTTGTGGGAGGCGGCTTGCTTTCCGGGTTTGCTCGGCTAGCATTAGTTCAACGGGCCGAGAACGGTCAGCAGCAAAGAACGAATCACAGAGCTACGGGCGGCTTGCCCGGCTGCGGCGTTTCCCCCCGGCGCCCACCGGCTTCCGCCCGACTTTTTTCGGCCGGCTCCGCCAGTTTCCACATGTCAAACCGTGCCGACCACACCAGATGGTCGCCGAACGTCTGGCGCCCGGCGAACGAGCTACAGGAATTCTGCGCTCCGTTACGGTCGCGGCATGGCCGCTGCCGGGCCGAGCGACATTTCAGCGTCCGGATTGACCGCGTGAATCCGCCGCAAATTGAGCCCCCCAGCGGCATCGAGGACGACTTCCCAGACCTGGCCGGCGTGTAGTGGGAGCGCGGTGCGCCCGGCGTGACACAGCCGACAACACCGCACAGCACAGCGCCTGTGGCAAGCAAAATGCGTCCCGGGCGTCGCCGTGAAGACACGAATCTGCGGGGCGTGGCAAAAGCCGTGTCCTCCGGGGGCTTGCCCGTCATCGTGAACCCGCGGAGCCGTCGCGAGCACGGTTGCGACGAGACGAGCGGCGTCCGCGGGGGCGAGCATCCATGAGGAAGACCACCCGCTCCTCCGCTTCGGCGCCCAACTCGCGGCGCAGCAGGCGCCGGGCCTCGGCCAGCGTCGTGCGACGCGAAAGGTGGATCAAGATCACACGGCCGTTGTTTAGCCGCGGAAGCAATCCCCGCAGATCGCTGACATGCGTGTGGTGACCGGCCCGGGCGCGATCCAGGTGATCCGGCTCAACGAACGTGCACTCCAAAACCAGAATCTTGGCATTGCGGACGTAGTCGAGTTCCAAAAAGTCGCCCGGTGCCGTGTCCCCACAATACGCAATCAGCGGTATTTCGAGCCGGCGGGTGATCTGGACGCCCTCCTTCTTGAGCTCCACGATCTGCGGACCGGTCAGATTGCGAAACTGGTCCTTGAGCTTGCGACGAACCTCGATCGCGGCATAGCCGAGGGCGGCGACGATGCTCCGGTCGTGTCGCCGGCACGGGTGATTGACCTCGAACGGACGCACGATCAGGTCGCGACGCAGGGGGATGTCTTTTCCGGGAGTCGCGGCGTGAACATTAGCCGGCGGCTCGTGCCCGTCGATATCGGCCCAGACCCGCAGCAGCAACCGAACGGGGTTAACCAGCGGCTCCGGTAGGTAGAGGTGCCCGGGCGAGTTATCGACGAACATGCGCTGCGCAAAGTAGAAAGCGAGGCCGGCGGCATGATCGATGTGGCCGTGGGTCAGCAGAATGTTGTCCACGTTGACCACCTCGCGCGACGCACGCCCGACGTCGAACGCCAAGTTCAGTTCGGGAGCGACGACGAACGTCTCTTCGCCCGCGAGGGAGGAGCCCAGAAGGCGAATCCCCTGGAAGTTGTGTTCGGCGAGTGGCAGGAGCATGCGGCGCTTATACCGGTTGCGGTGAATAAAGTCCATTTGGGCCCGGATTTTGGTTGACACGCTGCATATTGTGGTTTACTATTTCCACAGTAACAAGGTATTGTAGCGGTGTTGCTAGAGGAATGACGGTGGGGCTTTTGCTACGCAAACCGGGTAGCTTCACCCGCAGAGCCCGAAAGCTCGGCGCGATCATGGGAAGAACGCGGCCGCATGC
>JBHHZX010000217.1:0-6940 GCA_046758265.1 Phycisphaerae bacterium | reverse complement strand
AACAAAACACAGACGCCGATCGACGTCTACGACTCGGTCGTGATGAGTTCGATCATCCCACTGTCCGAGAAGTCGATCGCCAGAGGCAGCGCTCCCGTCGAGTGCCCAGACTTTACGCGTGGCAAGTGGAAGGCCCGCCCGCCGACGTTCGCGTTGGACGTGGGCTGATTGGCGGGATCCCAAGGCACGATGTCTGCTGAACCGGCACAGACAGCCGGGCACGAGCCCACTACTTCGAGCTGGTGGGCCTGGTGATCCTGCTCTCCAACTACGGTACGACCAGCGGCGCGACCTACGAGGACGGCGACGGCGACGTGGATCTGGCCGACCTGGCCGGGTTGCTGGCGGTCTACGGGACGACGTGCGATTGAGGGTCATGGAACGCTGGAGTGTCAGCGATTGTCGCGGAGATGTTATCCGCGGCCTTGTGCGCCGCTTCTGTGTCGAATGGATCTTGTGCGGGGGTCCGCTGCTAGTGCTCCGTCAACGCTGAACCGATGGGTTAGCGTTGATTGGGTGGCCCACCTCTTCAGAGGTGGGGGACACGAATAGTACACCGATTCGCCTCCCCCACGGCTAAAGCCATGGGCCACCCACCCATCAATTCACGGTTGACAGAGCACTAGCCGGTCGCGGTATCTGACTGTCGGACGCGGCCCGGACTGCGCGGGCCTCACGCGCCATTGCGCGGGCTTTGGCCCCACATCAGCTTGCGGCGCAGGGCGTGCCAGACGGAGCGGTTGGGGTTGTGAACCAGCAGGAAGTCGGCGGGGTAACGCGTGATCACCAGCCGGTCCGAGGTTTGAAACGGGCGGCAGACGTGTCCGTCGAACGCGACGGTGGTGCCTTCGTTTGCCTGCGTGACGCGGACGACGACGCGGCGGCGGGAATCCATCGCCAGCGGACGGAACGTCAGCGCGTGCGGGCAGATCGGCGTGAGAATGAACACTTCGGCGGTGGGCTCGAGGATCGGGCCACCGGCGGAGAGGTTGTGCGCCGTCGAGCCGGACGCGGTAGCGACGATCAGGCCGTCGCCACGAATCTCAGACACTTGGTCGCCGTCGGCCTCCACGGTCAGCTCGACGATGCGGAACGGCGGGCCGGCCATGACGACACAGTCGTTGACCGCCAGCGTTTCGAAGAACGAGCCGTCGGTGTGCTCGAGCCGCACGTGCAGCATGACGCGGTGCGTGACCGGGAGCTCGCCGTCGAACAGGAATTCACCTTCGGACTCGATCTGGTCGATGGTGAACTCCGCCAGGAACCCGAGCTTGCCGAGGTTGATTCCGACGATCGGTAGTTGCCGCTCGCGCAGGTTGTGGACCGCGCCGATCAGCGTCCCGTCGCCACCGAGCACGAAGAGCAAATCCGGCCGCTCACGCAGGATCTTGCCGCTGTCGTAGGCCAGTTCGGCGAAGACGATTTCGGCTCGTCCTTGAAGCCAGCGCCGCAGACGGTCCATCGTTTCGGCAGCGGAATTCTTTTCGGGAGAACCGATGATGGCCACTCTTTTCATGCCTCTGCACTCTCTGACGTGCCCCAGGCTGGTCGGTGCCGCGCGGTCAGCGCGCCTCGAATCGCTGAACTACTAGTATATCGGCCAGACCTCGGAAGCGCCCCCAAAAGGGCTCCAGCCAGACAATTCCCCGATCGCCCGATTGGCTTTTCATTCGGGCCGGGGCACGCCAAAATGCTGCATGAATAACGGGACGCGCGTCTCGCGGATGCTTGAGGGACCGGAAATTGCTCAGCGCCGCCGCGTATCAATTGCTGGCGATCGATCTGGATGGCACGCTGCTCGATTCGGAGCACCACCTGCCGCCGCGCAACCGGCTAGCGCTGCACGCGGCCCACGAATCGGGCCTGAAGGTCGTCGTGTGCACGGGCCGCAGCTTCACCGAGACGCGTCCGGTCCTTGACGAGATCGGCCTCGACCTGGACGCCGCGGTTTCCGTCGGTGGTGCTTTGCTCAGCGAAGTGACCACCGGACAGACGATCGATTACACTGCGATCGCGCTGGACGTGGCGCTCGAGTCGGCCGCCTGGCTCCTGAGGCGCGGCTACGCCGTGCTCTGGCTTCGCGACGCGTATACAGCCGGCTTCGACGGCTACCTGATCGACGCTCCCCGGCGACACCCCGCGATTGACCGCTGGCTGGATATCACCCCCTGTCGCATGCGCATCATCGACAGGCTTCCCGACGATCGCCAAGCCCCGCTGCGTGTTACTGTGGTGGACGATATCAAGGTGCTCGACAGCGTGTCCGCCGACTTTCAACGCGCCTTCGACGGACGCCTGGCCAGCAACGTGATCAAAGTTCCGACCTACGGTTTCACGGTACTCGAAGCTTTCGATGCCGCCGTCGATAAGTGGTACGGGGTTGAGAAACTTTGCCGTCGCTGGGGAATCGATCCCCACCGGACGGTCGCCATCGGCGACGATGTAAACGACCTTCCGGTGGTTCAGAATGCCGGTCTGGGCGTCGCCGTTGCGAACGCCAAGCCGGTTGTCAAGACGCTTGCCCATCGCGTCGTCGCCAGCAATGACGACTGTGGCGTAGCGGACCTCATCGAGCAGTTGTTGCGGGGCTGGCAAGATCGGAACTGCGATGGCACCGTACGCCCGGCTTGAAATCACGCTGATCCTGCTGCTCGGCGCCGTCGTCACCGTTGCGACGGGCTACTACTGGCAGTGGTGGTCCCTGCTGCCGGGCGTCCTGGCGCTGGCGCTGCTGTTGTTCTATCGTGACCCACCCCGTAAGACGCCGGTGGGGGACGACCTGCTGATCGCGGCGGCGGACGGACGCCTGATGAACGTGCAGCGCGACTATCACGATGGCGAGACGGAAACTCGGCAACTCCGCTTCGTGATCTTCCTGAGCGTGTTCAACGTGCACGTAAACCGCAGCCCCTGCGCCGGGAGTATTACGCAGGTCCAATACTACCCCGGCGCGTTCCTCAACGCGCTCAGGCCTGAGGCCACCGACCGCAACGAGAACAACCTGGTTGTGATTCAGCCGAAGTCGCCGCTGCCTGGACCGGTTCACGTGCGCCAGATCGCCGGCGTGCTGGCCAGGCGCGTCGTCTGCGCACTGAAGGTGGGGGACGAGGTCTCCACCGGCCAGCGTTTCGGTATGATCAAGTTGGGGTCGCAGACCGAAATCCGAGTGCCCGAAGACCCAGGCTGGGAAATCGTGGTCGCCCGCGGAGATCGTGTCAAAGCTGGCCTGACCGTGCTGGCCCGGCTGAAGCGGGAGTAACGCGCCGCACGGTGTAAATCGGGATGCCGGTGGGACATGTGGCTGTCGCCTCCGATAATATGTATGCGGGTCTGAATGCCTGCGGACGAGTGAGTTCGCGCGCCACGGGGCCTGAGCAACCTTCACACCGAGGCCGAGGAACGCGATGGTCGATCACTACCACCACAACCGCCTTGGAACGAGCGACAGCGAACCGAAACCGCCGTTGATCGGCGTGGCCCTGCTGCCCAGCGCCGCGACGCTCGGCAACCTTCTCTGCGGCGTCCTGGCGATCCTGTGCTGCCTGTTGGCCATCCGGTCCGCGTATTTTGACGTCGGCTCGGAGACATCCAACCGGCTCCTGCGCTCGTGGTTTCCGACGTACATCGCCGTCGGAGCGTACCTGGTGGTCCTGGCGATGGTTTTTGACGGGCTCGACGGTCGGCTGGCGCGGATGGCCCGCCACACGACTGAGTTCGGCGCCCAGTTGGATTCGATTGCTGACGTCGTCAGCTTCGGTGCGGCCCCGGCCTTATTGTTTCTGACGCTGCTCCTGCCGCTGGCGGTGCCCGCCGAGGGCGCGAGCGTGGTGAACAAGCTCGAATGGCGTGTGGGGCTGCTGGGGGCCCTGGTGTATGTGAGTTGCGCCGCCATTCGCCTCGCGCGCTACAACGCCGAGAACATCGAAGAGGAGGCGGCCCAGCCGAACTTCCGCGGCCTGCCCGTGCCGGGGGCTGCCGCTGGCGTCGTCGCGTTGCTGGTGCTGCACGAGGACTTGGTATTCGAGGACGCGCATTGGTTCGGCCTCCATTGGGCCGGCTGGGTGCGGCGCGCGATCGGCCCAGCGGCGTTTCTACTTGGCATGCTGATGGTCAGCCGTCTCGATTACGTTCACGTGGTCAACCGCTACGTTCGC
Source organism: Phycisphaerae bacterium (assembly GCA_046758265.1). Classification (GTDB taxonomy): domain Bacteria; phylum Planctomycetota; class Phycisphaerae; order UBA1845; family Fen-1342; genus JALSRY01. The sequence goes on along the minus strand of JBHHZX010000217.1, from coordinate 2,786 downwards.
CGCGAGCAGCCGCTGATTCACCTGGTCTGGCTCGTAATCCTGGTCAGCATCGGCATCTATTCGCCGCAGATCCTCCTGGCCGTCCTCGCAACGGTTTACGTGCTGAGTGGGATCGTGCTGAGATTGACGCGACGTCGACCAAAGAAGGTGGCGACGCAGGCACGCGAGGATCGCTCACGTGTCGATGCGCCGCGATAGCCGACTTGGCGGGCAGGTGGCTGGCGCGTGGCATTGCTTCGCGCCAGAGGTGAGCATGTTTACCCGCTTGCCATGGAAGCACGGCACCCGCCGGTGAACCAGATGCCGAGAGCAATTCTGCCTACAAAGACGCGCTTTTTGCTGCTCATTCTCCTGATTCTGGCTGTGTGGACATTCCTTTGGCTCAGCCATCTCAGGAGCCATGAAGCAGTTCGAGAGACTCACGCAGCGCTCATTGTGGGGTACGCGTCGCTGCGGTATCTGGATGAACACGGGAAGCCACCTCAGTCTATAGAAGACCTGTTCGATGTCGGCTTGTTGTGCACGACGGACGACGGCTACGTGCAAATGCCTGGCTACAGCCTGGGGGTCCCGAGAGACTATGTGCGTCGCGTACACTTATCCTTTCCGGATAACGTAGGAGAATTCACGCTACAAGGCGGTTTAGTCCGGTCGACAGCGACCGAAGAAGAGTTGGTTTGCATTCGGCTTGATGGCCGCCAGGCGGGTCAACAAGATTGGGCATATCTGTGGTATCGCGTGGCCAACGGGAAACCGAGCGGAATCGACTGGCTGGATGAACTAATGGCGTCAGGCATTGACCCAAGCAGTCAGGCAACCGGTGCACCGACAGGGGATTAGACGGGGGTAGCATGGCTTCACGCTGCAGGCGAGTAGCCACGCTCGGGGTCAGAAGTGCATGCTTACCCGCTTCGCGGGAAAGCATGGCACCCGCCATGGGCATGCTTGCGCCGCGTGAGAGAAGGCCGAAGCAGGCGGCCCAAGGAGGTCGGCGCTCCGGAAAACCGGATCAAAGTCGCTTGAAGCGAATGCCCTGACGCCCCGGGATAAAAACCTCTTGCCCGGTACTTGGGCTCGGAGCTCGCCTGCTCCAGCATCCGAATTATACCACACGTTGGGGCGTATACCAATAGGCCTCTGCTTGGCCATGGTCTTTCGAGCGGCGCGTGGCATGGCTTCACGCCGCAGGCAGGTAGCCATGCTGAGGAATTGGAGAGCATGCTTACCCGCTTCGCGTGAAAGCATCGCACCCGGCACCCGGCTTCAAGTGAACATCGTCTTGCCTGGACACTCCGCTGCTGGATAGGATTCTCCTGGGAGGAGCCCAGGAGGTCGCTGTTGCGTCGCTGGATTCGCATGCTCGTACCATTTGCGCTCTGCCTCCAGGTCGGCGGCTGCGTCATTTCCGTATCCTCTGGCGACGGCGGACCTGCGACGTTCGCTGGCGCCGGGAGTGGCGTGTTGCCCGCGATCCCGCCGGTCGGTGGCGCTTCCCTCATTCAGACCGTGCCCGGCGGCGGATTCTTCGGCGGATCGGGCTTCACCATCGGGGGCACTTTCGGCGGCGGCTTCACCGCAGTAGGCGCACAGCAGGGCTCGATCAACCTGACGAGCCCCTGACGTCCCCATGTCGGTATGCGAAGAGCGCAGGCGCGCGATCTGCAGGTGGAGCGTCAACGCAGGCAATCAAGCTCTGTCGGTGGGAGGCTGCCTCTGAATTCGCCATTCTGAATTTGCCATTCGAAATTGCGTCTCTACCGCCCCTTGGCGAAGAAGGCCTTGATGCTGTCGTAGATGTCGTCCTTGGTGTTAACGCGCGAGATGACCATGTTCTCGGCCTCGCCCAACTGCTCGCGCAGCACGTTGATGAAATTCCCGCTGCCGTAGGCACTGGCGACCTGACAGTAACCGAACTGGTTCGCCTGCGGCAGTAGAACCTCCTGGAGAACCTTGCAGCACTCGCGCGAGTCGGACTCTGAGGAGTTGTCCCCGTCGGAGAAGTGGAAGAGGTAGGTGTTCCACTCTTCGGCGTTGTAGTGCTTGTCCAGCAACTCCCGGCAGCACTTGAAGGCGCTCGAGATTTTCGTCCCGCCGTCTTCGCGCAGATGGAAGAACGTCTCGCGATCGACCTCCTTCGCATGCACGTCGTGCACGATGAAGCGGCTGTCGATGCCCTCGTAGTTGCGGCGCAGCCAGGCGTCGATCCAGAAGGCTTCGAGCCGGACGAGCTCCTTCTGCTCGTAGCCCATCGACCCGGACACATCCATCATGTAGACGATGACCGCATTCGTGTGCGGCTTCTTGACGGGTTTCCAACTGCGATACAGCTTGTCGCCGCGCTCGAAAATGATGATCGGGTTGTCCGGGTCGTACGCGCCGGACATGATCATTCGCCGCAGTGCCCGGCGGAAAGTGCGTTTGAAGTGCCGCAGCGATTCGGGGCCAGATTGACGGATGCTGCTGTAGCGGTCCTTAATCGTGGTGATGGTGTGTTTGCCTTTGGGCGTGATCCGCGGTAGTTGCAGCTCTTCGCCGAGGATGTCGGCCAGCTCGTCCAGCGTGACGTCCACTTCGAGGATGTGCCGGCCGGGCTCGGTGCCGCCGGTGCTGGACCGCCCGTCCCCTTCGCCGAGCTGGTCGCCGGGCTTGCCGTCGCCCTGCCCGACGCCGGCATCGTGGTTGTCGCCGTAACGGAAGTGGGGCAGATCGATCCCGCGGATGGGGATGCTGATGAGGTGTTTGCCTTCCTTTCCGATCAGCTCGCCGCGCGTGAGGAACTTGCGCAG
>JBHHZX010000216.1:0-6963 GCA_046758265.1 Phycisphaerae bacterium | reverse complement strand
CTGGCTTCCGCCGGCTGGCGCTTACCGGCCATCTCGCCGATGAATCTGCGCACCGTGCGGCCGATCTCGATCGGATTGATCGCGATCCGCCGTACCGCCACGTCCAGCAGAAACAGCAGCAGCATCCAGCGCAGCAGATACTCCCAGATCGGCCGACGGGCTTCGGCCGGGGGCAAGCCGGCGGTGTCGAACGCGGAAGGGGCCTCGGCCGGGGTCAGTACGCGCCCGCCGGTGCGCTCGGCAAGCTCGCTGAGCAGGGCTTCGTTGGTCTCCAACTCGCGATACTCGGGTGAAAACGCCACCGACAGGCCGGTCTGCAGCGTCCCGGAGACCGCGTCTGTGCCGCTACCCAGGCGGTACGAGAAGCTGGCCACGTAGCTGCCGGCGGCGCGCGCCTCGAACTCGCCTTCGTACACGCCGGGCCCGGTTTGCGTCAGGTGCAACGGCTCAGATTCGTGGTTGGGCTTGACGAGTGTGCCTTCGATGTTCATGAAGTTGATCGCGGCAGCGTTCTTGTCAAGGGCATCGATGCGGATTTTCCCCTTGCCGCCGCGCGTGGAAGTCGTGACGTCGAACGCGGCGGCCGCCGACTGCCGCGAAGCCCACCGTACGAGCTGCGCCCAGAACTTGCTGAACTTAGGCCACTCGACCCACTGGGCGCCCCAGCGGGTCCACATACCGCTGGTGAACGCCACCGCTTTGCCGAGGCCCACCTGCCAATGCGCCAGCACGGGGTCGGCCTCGTTGTCCTGGGTCGCGCGCACGAGCGGGACCTGGGCGAGTGGCTTGGCGGTCGTGACCACGTAACCGCCGAGTTGCGGAATCGGTTCGCCCGCCAACCCCGCCACCGTCGTCGGCAGGGCGCTGACCAGCCGTGGTGTGAACGGGTTCTCGTTGATCAGCGACCGCCGCACGATGCGTGATTCCTTGATGAAGATCTGCGGCAGCTTGGCGTAATTCTGCGTCGCGTAGTAGCGTCCGCCTGTGTCGTTGGCCAGTCTCCGCGCGGCCCGGAGGTTGGTGTGTGGTGGAGGCCCCAGCGCCACCGTCGAGCAGGTGATTCCGTACTTCTTCATCTTCTTGATTAGGTCGCCCCGCGGTAGCGCGCAGTCAAAATCAGAGGTCACGATGATGTGCTTGACGGCGGCATCGCCGCGCTTGGCGAGCGCGTCCACGGCGGAGCGCAAGGGCGGGTCGAGGTCGGGCAAATCGCCCATTCGCATTTTCTTGATGTGTCGGATTACCTGCGTCTTGTCGCCCACCGGACCCAGCGGGTAGTCCCAGTACTGCTGGTCACCGCCCTGCCAGCGGTACGAGATCACGCCCACCAGGTCGCGGCTGGACAGCGTCTTCACTGCGGCGATCGCCACGCGTTCACCCCAGTAGTTGCCCTGGGGGATCTCGCAGGCGTGAAGCACCAGCACGAGCGCGCCTTTGGGGATCTGTCGCTTGCTCTTGACGTCGAAGCTGACGGGCATGACTTCTTCGACCGGGGTATCCATCCAGCCGCCGGCACCGAACGACTCATCGCCCCCAACCATGATCAGTCCCCCGCCGAGATCGCGCACGTAGACGGCGAGCCCCTGGCGCTCTTCGGGGGCGAGCTTGTCCGCCGACACGTTGGACAGAATCACCGCGGAGTACTCCAGCAGGCGAACCTGGTCGAGCGGCGTTTCGCCGACGACCTCGACATCGCAGACCAGCCGCTCACGCTCCAGCGCTGAGGCAAGCAGTTGGGCCGAGTCCCAGTCGTCCGGCGGGCCTTCGCCCTCGCCCGGCGTGAGAACCAGGATGCGCCCCTGACCCGAGACCACCGTGAACGCCCGGCCTTCGTTGTTGCCGGGGATCGTGTCGGCGGCCGTATCGTCCGGCTCGAACACCGCCTTGAACCGGTGCGCCCCGGCGACGCGCAGCGGGATGGGAATGGTCAGCCGGTTCGGCCCCGGATCAAGCGTGACCGCGAAGCCGGCGCCCGGCCCGGCGGAATCGAGATCGACCAGTTGCTCGTTGTGATACAAGAGGATTCTGCCTCTCACCGGGTAATCTGACCGCGACCGCAGAACCATCTGCAAGTTGATGGTTTCCTCGGCTTTTGCCGTCGGCGGCGCCGACAAGCGTTCGAAGACGACCTCGTCGCGGTGGCGGTAGCGGAGCGGAACAACATCGATCGGCACACCGGCGGCGGCATACTGGTCCGCCTCCTCCAGCGCCGCACCGACGTTCTCGTTGCCGTCGGAGAGCACGACGAGGCGGCGTGCGGCGTCGTCGGTGAACAGCGCCAGCGCCATTCGCATCGCCGCCGCGAGATCGGTTTGATCCGGATCGATTGGCTCGCTGATTTGCTCGATGCCGAGCTCGTTCATGGGGAGCTGCTCAACAGCCGCCCTTCCGTCGAACGCGATGACGCCAAGACGGTCCTTCTTCCGCCGCATCTCCCCCTTGGAGTGTTCGAGGAACTTGAAGGCCTCAAGTTGCTTTGAGCGGGGAACGCTCTCCGAGCGATCGACCAGAAAGACGACCGCGAGCTCATCGGTTTTGCGGGTCCACTGCGCCCCGGCCAGGGCCAGCACCATGCAAGCCACCACCAGGCAGCGCATGCCGATCGCGATCCAGCGCCGCAACGGCCCCAGTCCGGCCAGCGAACGGAACGAGAACACCACCAGCAAGGGCAACAGCGCCAGGAGCACCAGGTACCCGGGCGTCTCGAACCGCACAAATGCCAGGCAGCCGCAGAGACTCATGTTGTCTGATTATCGCCGACTGGGACCCGAAAGAAAACGATAAACGAGACGGTGAGAAGGTTCTGACGTGACGGCGTTGGCAGGCGCCCGCTAAGGAGTGACTCGTTGTCATCATCCCACTCCACCGTCCCATCAGTCGCGCGGCCGGTACCACGTCCGTCCCGCCGTCCCGGCGATCACCTGCACGCGGTTATTACCGGAGTCGACGATGAAGACGCGGTCGTCGCGGCCCACCGCCAGGGCCCAGGGATAGGCCAGTTGTCCGGGACGGCGTCCTGCGGCCCCCCAGGTGCCCAGGCTGCGTCCCGACGCGTCGAACCGCTGCACGCGGTTGTTGCCGAACTCGCAGACCACCAGCGTGCCGTCGGAGAGCAGGTCGATGTTGTACGGGAACCACAGTTCCCCGATCGCGTGACCCGCCCGGCCGAAGGCGTCCAGCAAGCGACCCTCAGCGTCGAAGCGGCAGATGCGGTGGTTGCAGGAGTCGGCGACCCAGATCGTCCCGTCCGGCCCGATCAATAGCGCCTGCGGGCGCTGCAGGCCCGCCTCCCCCTCCTCGTGCCCGCCGAAGCTGAACAGGTACTCGTGCTGCGGCGAGAACTTACTGATCCGGTCATTGCCGCCGTATTCCGACACGTAGATGAAGCCGGCCGGATCAACGGCGACGTCGGTTGGCAGGCGAAACTGCCCCGGCCCTTCGCCGAGCGTCCCGAACTCACCCACCCGCCGGCCATCGGGCGTGAAGATGAGCACGCGTGAGTAGTGCGTATCCGCCGCATAGACCTTGCTGTCCGGACCGATGCCGAGTCCGGTTGGCTTGCCGATTTTGATTTCGGGCATCCGCCAGCCGAGCACGAACTCGCCCGACTGCGTCAAGGCCTGGATGCGTCCGGCCTTGTCAACGATGTAGAGCCGACCTTCGGAGTTGATCGCCGCCGCCCGAGGATAGTTGAACTCCAGCGGGCCCATGCCGGTACGACCGAAGAGCGAGAGCGGCGGGAGCGTGCCCGGGGCTGTGTCAGGCCGACAACCGGTGGGTGCACCCACCGCCAGTACAAGAACGAAACTGAAGCCTCGCGGTCGACTCACGGGACGCTCGTGGGCTGCGTGGCGGGAGCGAATTCATCCTTCGCCACTTGGATCGCCTCGAGCAGTTGCGCGATGGAGATCTCTCCTGAGAGGCGCGCCAGCACGCGGCCCTCAGGATCGAGGATGACGACTCCCGGCGGCGCCTCGACGCCCCACTCATCGGCGAGCGGGCGATCTAAGAGAATGTCAAGCACGGCGCAGTAGTATGCCCCGTTGGGGTGGAGCGCCTCGAGCACCGCCGGGTGTTTCAACACGTTCTCTTCAAAATCGGTGCACTCGGTGACCGCCCAGTGCCGGAAGTACACGAAGGTCAGTTTCTGGTCGCGCTCGCTGTCGGCGTAAACGCGCTCGAAGGTATAGCCGCGCCAGCGGATCCCCGGTGAACAGGCGCCGGCGAGCGCACAGAGGAAACCCAGCACGACCGCGGTTCGCGACGCATAAGGACGGTACGTCGAGCACTCACGCACTTTCGCTGCCCCTAACTGAGAGCTGTTACAAACGTCCTCCTGTCGGCTGGATCGGCCGGCCGAGCAGGCCTCAAAGCGAGTGCCATGGCGTTTGCATCGGTGGCGGCTCCGAGACACAATCGGTGCGCTTACGAAGGGACTTGATTCTACCCGGCTGCGGAACCGCCGCCAAGTTGCTGACCTGCCCTCCCCTGAGAGCGGGAGCGCTTGCCGTCAAGAGCGGTGCGACATGGGGCAGATTGAGACGGTTGAGCCTGCCGACCGCGAAGAAGTGCTGGCGCGGGTGCTTGCGCCGCTGAGCGGGGCAGCGTGTGCGAGCCGGGCTCACGTCAAATCCTTTGTGAGCTACCTGTCGGCTTGCGCGCTGGATTGGACGGCGTGGCGCTACCGCCGCGGGCCGCGTGAGACCGCGTTGCTCTTTGTTCTGTTTCTGCCGGGAGAGACGGCGATCGCGATGTTCCCTGCACCCGAGGCGCGGGGAATCGTGCCAGCTGACCAGCGGCGTCTGTTGGTCGCCGGCCTCGAGCGTCTCGCCGGTCGCGCGCTCTATTACGTCCAGGCGCTGGTTGAGCCGAACGCCACCGGCAAACGCAACCTGCTGCAGGCAAGTGGCTTCGGGCACCTGACGCAACTGATCTACCTGCAACGCCGGGCCACCTTCCCCTGGTTCGACCCGCCGGGCGCGCAGGAGGCGACGTGGATTGCCTACAACGAGCGGCGTCACGACATGTTCGCGCAGATGCTGCTGGTGACGTACGAAGACAGCCGTGACTGCCCGGAACTGACCGGTCTGCGCTCGATCGACGCGGTGATCGCCTCGCACAAGGCGGCCGGCGAGTTCAACCCTGCGCTGTGGGAGATCGCGTGCGTCAACGGAGAGCACGCCGGCTGCATCCTGCTGTCGCCGCTGATCCAGGGTCCGGTTGTGGAAGTCGTCTACATGGGGGTGGCGTCGAGGTGGCGTAGGCGCGGGGTTGGCAAGCTGCTGCTGCGCCGCGCGCTCCAGCATTGTCGAGCGGTCGGCGCGAGCGAGTTGACCGCAGTTGTGGATCGGCGCAACCGCCCTGCGCGTCAACTCTATGCGCGGTTTGGCTTTAAGCCGACGGCCGCACGTGAGGCGTACATTTATTCATGGTGAGCGCGTGGCCGACAGCGCAAAGCGCACCAAATCATCCTTATTCTTGGGGGCTTTGGGCATAGTTTGTGGATAAATGGTGCAGCAAATTTTTTTTCGATCCAGCAAGTCTTAACTGATCTAGGGTTACGTTATCGCTCCTCCTTTTCGGAGGATTTCGTCGTTGCGGCGCGTCATTTTGAGTGGTATATTCCTTACCGCTCGTGAGAGAGGAACGGTCAATCCGGCGTTCCCCCGCAAGAATCTAGGCAATTCAATTGGCGACATCGATGTCGTGCGTAAGGGGTGTGCGCGTGAACGCGTCGGCGGTGGAGAAGGTATCCCATATCCGTGAACGAATCGCAGATCGGATCGGGCCCACTCGTTTTCGTACTTGGTTCGGCGACGTGGCAGAGTTCCGTCTGAATCATGATGGGCTCGACATCATCGTGGCAAACAGCTTTGTCGGCAGCTGGATCGCTTCCAACTACATGGATGACTTGATCGCGTCAGCGCAGGAGGTTTTGGGCACGGTTGGGGAGGTTGACGTGCGCATTTTGCGGAGCCCGGGACCTTCGGACGGCAGCGTCCCGTCCCACTCCCCCAACCCTGGCCGGGCCATGCCGGCGCCCCAGAGCCCGCGCCAGCGCGCCCGCATAAGCCGCATCAGGCTCCGGGGCAAGCTCGACGATTTCGTCGTCGGACCGTCCAACAAGCTGGCGTATGCCGCCGCCGGTCACATGGTTCACGATCCGGGTAAAGCTTTCAAATTACTGGTGGTGCACGGCGGCAGCGGGCTCGGCAAGACGCACCTGCTCCAGGGGATATGCAACGGCCTGGTCCAGACGCACCCGATGCTCGAATGGCGATACATCTCGGGCGAGCAGTTCACGAACGAGTTTATTTACGCGGTCAAGTCCGGGCACGTCGACCTGTTCCGGGCCCGCTTTCGGAACGTCGATGTGCTCGTTATCGACGACATCCACTTTCTGGCCAACAAGAAGGCCACGCAGAAGGAGTTTCTGCACACCTTCGACGCCATCGACGCCCGCGGCAAAGCGGTCGTGCTCTCCTCCGATCGGCATCCACGTGGCATCGGGACGCTTCCCGAGCCGCTGACGAATCGTCTGATTGCCGGCATGGTGGTCGAGATCGACCCCCCCGACTTCGAGATCCGCCGCGAAATCCTTTCCCGCCGTGCCGCCGCGATGAACTGCACCATCTCAGACGAGGTGGTGGACTTCATTGCGGAGCGGATTACCCGCAACGTGCGCGAGTTGGAGGGCACCCTGTACAAACTCGTGGCGCTCGCGTCGCTGACCAAGGATCCCATCACGCTCGACCTGGCGCGGACCGCCGTCGATGACCACATCGTGCGCACCAACCGCACGCCGAATGCCGACGACATCGTCCGGCTGGTCGGGAACCGCTTCGGCGTCACGCGCGAGCAGATTTTCTCGAAGAGCCGGGACCGCACGATCAGCCTGACGCGGGCAGTGGCGATGTTCCTGGTGCGCAAGCATACCCTGATGAGCTACCCGGAAATCGGGCG
>JBHHZX010000215.1:0-6996 GCA_046758265.1 Phycisphaerae bacterium | reverse complement strand
TGAAATCGCCGGTGAGCGACAGCGCGGCGACGGGCGCACCCGCGAGGTAGACAGCGGCGCCCACGTCGCTCGAATAGCTGACGGCGAGGTGCTGCCAGCGAGCCGGCTCGAGCAGGACGGCTGCGTGAAACGACTCACCACTGGCGCGTAGCGCGATCAGGCCATCGCTCGGCAAAACGTCGATCCCGACATTGGGGGCACCAAAATTGACCAACGTGCCCCCGTCGCTATCCGGGTTGCACCACGCCTCAAAAGTGAAGGCGGAAAGCGACCCTTCGGCGACGACCGGGAGGTTGGCGAACTGCGCGCCGTTGAACTGGAGCGAGGCACCGGCGGCCGCACCGGCCCCAACCGTAACCGTCGCTTCGGCGGTGCCCGCGACGCCCCCGGCACTGACGACGCGAAGGCTCACGGTATAGGTGCCGGCGGAGTTGTAAACGTGGGTCGGGGTCATCTGGCGGGAGTGCTCGTTGTCGCCGAAATCCCAGAAGTAGTCGAGGATGGTGTCGTCCACGGCGGTGCTGGCGCTGCCGTCGAAGTTAACCACCAGCGGTGCAGGGCCACTGAGCCGATCGGCGTTGATGATGGCAGTCACGTCGCCGCCGCGAACCCGCACAAAGACGCGGGTGCTGTCTTGCTCTCCGGCGGCGTCAACGACGGTAAGCGTGACCGGGTAGCGACCAGGGCTGAAGAAGGTGTGTTCGGCGACCATCTCCTCGGAGCGGGCCTGGCCGGCGAAGTCCCAGGTGTACTTCACAATCTCCCCTCGGGTGGAGGTGGACTGCTCCGCGGAGACCACGACCTGAAGCGGCGCGTCGCCGCTGGTGGTCGAAATGCCGATCTGCGCGTCGATGCCAGACTGGTAGCGGGCAGACGGATCGAATGGACAGCCGCTGACGAGTGGGGGCAAAACAAGGCTGAGAAGAAGCACTCGGTTCATCAAGTTGCGTTTCCTCTGGCTGATAGTCCAACCCATCCTACGGGCATTATACGGCCGACAAAGAGTCTGTCTTAAGCGCGGGCGGGGGCCGCGAGTGTAAGAAGGCGCGGCGCTCAAAGCAGCGGCTTGGCACATTTGTGCGTGACGCCCGATTCTGGCGTAAGATGCCCGACACTATGAACAGACGACACTTCGTAACGAAGCCGGTGACGGCACACCGGCGGCGCCGCCCGGGCCGGCTACTCGTTCTCACTTCGTGGATCGGCGCGGTGCTGGTCATCGGGGCGGCCACGGCGGCCGGCCAGAGCGGTTTTTCGCTGGGTGTGGCCGCCGGCGACGTTAGCGACACCGCCGCCATCCTCTGGACGCGTCCCGACTGGCTCAGCGTGGTCCGTTATGAGCTGGCCAGGGACGAAGGGTTCGCTGCGATCGAGCAAAGCGGCATCGTGCTGGCCTCGCCGGAGAACGACTTCGTCGTGAAAGTGGAAGTAACGGGTCTTTCGCCGGCCACCGAGTACTTCTACCGGTTTGCGGTCGAGGGCGATGCGGATCGCGTTAGCCGCGTGGGGCGCTTCCGAACGGCACCCGCCCCCGACGAGGCTGCCGCGCTCCGGTTCGTGTTCACCGGCGACACGGGATTCACCTTCGCGCCCTTTCCAATCGTCTCGCAGGCCGCCCGCGAAGAGGCGGATTTCCTGCTGTGGTTCGGCGACACGATCTACGCCGACGATCCGGCCGCGGTAACGGGAATCGCAACCACGCTGGCGGAGTATCGCCAGAAGTATCGCGAGATCCGTTCCGATCCCTACTTTCAGGAGGCGCTGGCCGCGCTGCCGCTCTGGGTGGGCTGGGACGATCACGAGGTGACCGACAACTATGCCGGGGCCGATCCGGCGGTTCCCGCTGAACAGCTCGAGGCGGCGTATCAGGCGTTCTTCGCGTACATGCCGATCCAGGAACAGCAAATACCCGAGGACCCGTTTCGTACATATCGACGATTTCGGTGGGGCCGCCAGGTCGAGTTCTTCCTGCTGGACGGACGGCAGTATCGGGAGGCGTCGGCCGAAGCGGCTTGCCGGTCCAACCCCGACCCGCTGGGCACGGTGCTGGGCCCGCTACTGGCCAGTGAAGCCTGTGCGGCGCAGCTCTCTGAAGAACGCACCTTGCTGGGAGGACAGCAGCTCGACTGGCTCACGCGGGGCCTGGTGGAGTCGACCGCCGAGGTGAAGTTCGTCGTCAACGACGTACCGCTCTCCTACATCGGCCTCCTACCGTACGATCGCTGGGACGGATACGACGCCGAGCGGCGGGCACTGCTGGAGTTTATTGACGCGCACGAGATCAGCGGGGTGATCTTCCTGACAACCGACTTTCACTCGAACTGGTACAACCCGGACCTGTTGCGATATTTTCGCAGGCGGCGCGGGGACTACCAGCTGACCAACGAGGTAACGGTGGTGGAGGCGATTGTGGGCCCAGGGGGGGTTCCACCGCTGCACGAAACGGTGGTGGCGCTTGCCACGACCGTCCTGGGGCGGCCGAACGGGCCGGCGCTTCGAAGTGTGCTGACCGGAATCGAGCGGCACGTCACGGGCCGCCTGCAATGCGTAAGCGGTTTCACGCTGGTGGAGACGAACCGCGTAAGTTATGCGGTCGTCGAGGTTTCGCCGGGCGGAAAGGTGGCCATCACCTACCGGGGCCTCGCGCCCGCGGACGCGCACGATCCGAACGTGGTGGTGGAGACGTTTTACGCGGCGCACGATGATCGGCCGCCGACGTTACCGTGTTGCCTGCCGGTTCTACTGGTGGCGTTGGCGGGTTGGCCGGCGCTGGCAGCGAGGCGCAAGCGAGCGGCGCGCTGAGGTTCCCGGCAACGCCGGGCGGGAGCGTGTGGTCAGGGAAGCAACGCGCGCTGCTCCCGGGCCTTATTCGCCGAAGATTTGTTCGGTTTCCAGCACGCGCTCCGGCAGCAGTTCCACTAGCTCGCCAACCTCGCTGGCATTGACACCGACGATTTCGAGCATCTCGTCCGTGATTTCCTGGATTTGGGCGGTGAGATAGAAACCGAGTTCGTTCTGGCAGCAAATGGTGTCGGCGACCTGCACCGCCGTGACAACTCGCTTGAGTTCAGGCTTGAGGTTTTCGGGGTTATGGTGGTGGCTGATGGCAGAGCGCAAACCGGGGGGGAACTTCCACTTCTCCGCCAGCGCGGCACCGAACGCCTGGTGGTCAGCGCCAACGATTTCACGCTCGGCCGCACAGAAATCCTGCCGGTCTACCTCGCAGCGTTCGGCGACGGCCTTGAGCTTTTTGGGGAAGAGTTGGTATTCGACCAGCAGGCCCATGTCATGCACCAGGCCGGCCACAAACACCTCCTCGGCCTGACCGAAGCCGGCCTGGGCGAGGAGCCGGGCACAGACGCCGACAGCGATACAGTGGGTCCAGAGGTCGCGGGCCGCGAAACGTTGCGAGATCGCACCGGGGCGGAACAGGCGTGAGAGCGAGGCGGCCAAGGCGATGTTCTTGACGGCGCTAAGGCCGAGCATCACGATGGCACGGTCGAGGCTGGCGATCTGGGAAGGTAGCCCGTAAAAGGCGGAGTTAACCACTTTGAGAATCTTGGCAGCGAGGGCCGGGTCGTGCTTGACAATTTCGTGCATGTCCTGGGCCGTAGATCTCGGATCTTCGACGACCTCGACGATCCGCGTGGTGACTTCGGGCAGGGAGCTGATCTCGGTCACCCGCGTCATCGCTTTGTGCAACTGGGGCGGCAGCGCGTTTTCCGGAGCAGACGTGAGCTTCGCCTGCGGGTCGGTCGCGCTGCCAGGGGCTGGTGCAAGCGACATTTGCGCCCTCTCTCTAGATCGACAGGCCACGATTACATGGCAGTAATCGGTCGCTGGACGAGCCGGCATTGGTAGTTTCTTGCGGGTCGCCCACCAGGCGAACAAGCGAGCCGCCCGTCGCAGCGACCGGTCGGCCGATGCGGGTCACTCGATGCGACGCTCCGGCGATCGGCAACCGGCTTGGAGGATTCAGTTTGGGCGGCGATCCGCGGCCTGGTCCGGAGGTTTCGCACCAGAATGAGCGGAGCGTGGGCCGAGCGGTGGTCGCGAGGCCGCGGGCGACTACCGATTCGCCGGAAACGGTAGCGACCCAGCCGGCGTTTCATACGACCGCCTGCCTTGTCCGATAAGAGCAGACGCGTGCGAAGGATAAACAGACAAGCAGCCCTGCTTGCGAACCGTCACGCGGTTCGATAGGGTACCGGCCGGGCGTCCGCCATGCCTCGCAGGATGGCCGGGCGGACGTGCCAGGCAACGCCGATTCGCAACTCGCGCGGGGACGCACGGAGCCAGTCGTGACATTGCCGAAACCGGTCGTAGCGGTGGCAAAGGATCTATTGATTCTGCGCGGCGATGGCTCATCGAATGACTTGTGGTTATGGGAACATGCCGAGCGCGTCATGCGTCTGGCGCAGATGCTGGCGCTGCTGCCGGAGGTGCGCGAGATCGGCGATGATCAGCCCGATCAGACCGCGGTCGGGGTGGCGGCGCTGTTCGCGGACGCGGGCTGGGCGGTGCAAGTCGGTCGGGGGGAGATAAGGCCCTGGCAGGTGCTCAGCCGCCCGACGAACGACATCCAGCGCGAACTGGGGGTCGGAGCGTTGCAGGATCACGCCGCCCAACTGCTGCCGGCCGAGACGGTGGAGGTTGCGGCGAAGGCCATCCGCGAGTGCAACGACCGCTACACCAAGGTGCCGGCGGCGCGGGCGCTGTCCGAAGCGGAAAACCTCGACGAAATTGGGGTGCTGTACGTGCTGCGGCAATTCCGGCAATATCAGGCCGAAGGGCGCCCGCTGGAACAGCTGGTGCGCAGTTGGAGCCGCCAGCTCGAATACCGCTATTGGGAGGCGCGGATCAACGACTGCCTCCGCTGGGAAGCGACCCGGCACATCGCCCGCGAGCGGCTGAAGGCGGTGGAGCAATTCATGTCGGCGCTGGCTCGAGACCGCGACGCGACGGACCTCTACCGCGTGCTCGAAAACGCCGGCATCGATACATCCGCAATTTCCGCCCAGCTCGCCTAGCGATGGCGAGCGCCAGCGTCTCTTGGGACGATTGCAGAGGCCATCAGGGGTGTGGGGGTGAAGCGTTTGGGCTCTCAGCGGTAGTCGAGCCGACGCGGGGTCGTATAATGCGGGCATGGAACGCGATATCGAGCGAATCCTGCTGCATCATGGTCAGATTCGCGAGCGCGTGCGGCAGATGGCCGTAGAGATTGCCGCAGCCTACGATCAAACCGGTCCCAGCCTGACGCTGGTGCCGATTCTGTCGGGCTCGATCATCTTTCTCGCCGATCTGATCCGGGAGCTGCCGCTGAAGATGAAGATTGCGCTCGTGCAGATGTCGGCGTATCCGGGGCGGACGGTGGTGGCCAGGGAGCCGCAGACGGTCATCGAGCTCTCGGGCGAGGTCAAGGGCCGGGACGTCCTGATCGTGGACGACATTCTCGACAGCGGCCGGACGCTACGGCGCGTGCTGGCCATGATTCGCGAACGCCGGCCCGCAAGCCTGCGAACAGCGGTGCTGCTGCGCAAGATAGCCAAGACGCCGCCCGACGTGCAGGTCGATTTCGTCGGCTTTGACATTGAAGATCTGTTCGTCGTCGGCTACGGCCTGGACTTCAACGACCACTACCGCAACCTCCCCCACATCGGCGTGCTCCGTCGGGAGTTGATGCCATGAGCAACGAGACCAACTTGGGAGCGGTGCACGTCGAGGCGAATCCGGCGGCGACCATCGACGAGGCGCCGGCGGCGAAGCTCGAACTGCTCGACAAAGATGAGATTGTGGAGTTGTCGATCAAGCCATCCTTGTGGTTCATCGCGATCGTGTCGGCACGGATCGTGGTGCTCGTGGGCGTTCTGGCGGCGGCCGTGGCAATCGTGATGCGCGACAGCGGCTCGCTGTTCGCGGCCTACGCCGTTTCGCTCGGCGTGCTGGCAGCGGTACTGCGGGTCGTCGTCGCCTCGCTGCAATGGGCCAGCCGCGTGTACATTCTCACCAACCGGCGCGTGATGCGCTTCAGCGGCGTGCTCAACGTGCAGATCGCCGAATGCCCGCTGAAGCGCATCGGGAAGACGAACCTGCGGCTCGAAACGGTTCAGCGGGCTCTGCGGCTCGGATCGATTTGCATGACGCCGGCCGTGGAGAATGAGACGGTTATCGTTTGGGACCACGTCGCGAAGGCGGGACAGGTCTACGAGCAAGTGCTTCGCGCGATTCGCAAGGCGCAGTCGGGGAAGTAGGCAGCCGCCGACGAGCGGGCAGTCATCCGTTGGTTAGCGGGTGGCCAGCTTCTGGTAGTATAACTTCTCCAGCGCAGCGACCATCCGGCGCCAATCGAAGCGCTCCAGGCAGTGCGCCCGACCGGCTGCCCCCATCCGGCTGCGCGCCTCACCGTCAGCGGCCAGCTCGAGCAGGGCACTGACAAACCCTTCTGTATCGCCGAGTTTTACCAGCCGGCCCGTGCAGCCATCAAGCACTACCTCGCGCGTACCGTCGACGTCGAAAGCGACCACGGGGATCCGCATGAGCGCGGCCTGGACTGCCGCGCGCGGAAGACCCTCCCACTGCGAGGTGTGGGCCAGGATGTCGAACCCGGCCAGCAACTCGGGAATCCTGTCGGGCAGCACCAGGCCGGTAAGCGTGGTTCGCTCCCTGAGGCCGAGGCGCTCCAGCTCGGCCTCGTACTCGCGGCGTTGCGCG
This sequence comes from Phycisphaerae bacterium, assembly GCA_046758265.1. Classification (GTDB taxonomy): domain Bacteria; phylum Planctomycetota; class Phycisphaerae; order UBA1845; family Fen-1342; genus JALSRY01. Next base: position 285 of record JBHHZX010000215.1, on the reverse strand, counting down.
CCGTCGCCGACCCAGACGAAGCGCAGGCGCGGATTGCGACGGGCGGCGGCGGCCATCACCGGCAAGAGCTGCTCGTAGCCCTTTTTGCGGAAAAGCCGCGCGATCGTCCCGACGACGATCTCGCCTCCGCCCACGTCCCAGGATGGTCGCACGGCGTCGCGCCCGTAGTCGGTCGGCGTAAAGCGCTCGACCTCCATACCGGAGTAGACGGTCTTCATCTTCTCGCGGCGACAAATCCCTGCGGCGATGCTCTGTTCGATCATCGCGTCGGCGACGGCGACGATG
>JBHHZX010000214.1:0-7013 GCA_046758265.1 Phycisphaerae bacterium | reverse complement strand
CTGCCTTCGCGGGGTGCCACGGGCAGCTTGTCTGCCCGTGTACGCTTCGACGAATGCACTGGCGGACAAGCCGCCAGTGGCACCCGCCGAAGTTCCCTCGCTTGCGCTGCGGGCTCGGATTCGCCCGGAGGCTTGCGCCGGTGGCGGAGCACCGTGCCGGCGCTGGTCCTCACGCTTGTGACCACGGCCGTCGGGTGTCGCAGTTATGCGGCGCCGCCGATGTTCCGCCTCGCGCTGGCCGGGGCGCAGATCCCCGTTGAGCTGGTCGCCTCGTGGCTTTTGGAGGCCGAGGATTACCGCTTCGAGGTAGAGCAGGTCAGCCCGGTCTACCTTTCGCAGCACGGCTTCGAGGGCCTGCGGGCCGGCGACTGTGACATCGCCTGCACCGACCGCCGGATCACCCCGCGGGAATATCGGGAGTTCGGTGACCGCGCGCTGCGCGGCTACCGCGTCGCCTTTTACGGCTACGCCCTCTATGTGCATCCCGCCAACCCGATTGACAGTGTCTTCGCCGGCCACATCAGTTTGCTGTTTCAGAATAAGATCACCGATTGGAAAGAGCTCGGCCCCTACGAGGGGCCGATTCGGCTGCTCGGACCGCACAAGAGCACCCGCGGCGGCGAGATTCTGATGCGCCAGGCGCAGATCTGGTTCGGCAAGCCCACGTGGGAGGCGCTGGACTCGGACGTCGCGATTGTCGATGCCGTGGCGGCCGACCCCTACGCGCTCGGTTTTGCAAGCATCGGGTTCGATCAGGACGTGCGGTACCTGGGTCTGCGTATGCGACGCAGCGACCCGCCGGCCTTCCCGTCACTGGAAGAGATCGAATCCGAGCGCTACGGGCTGGCCAAGGTCATCTACGTGTACATGCCGGCCGAACCCGACCCGGCCGCGGAGGCGGTGCTCGACTATCTCTTCAGCGAGTGCGGCCGACAGGCGATGGAATTCACCAGCGTCTGGGCCATTCCGCGCGAACGCGCTCTCATCAAACCGACCCGATGACCGCGCCCCTCCGCATACGACGCGTGCAGGTTTTCCCGCTGGCGATCCCGCTGCGCTTCCGTTTCGAGCACGCCGCCGGCGACCGCGACACCGCCGACCCGGTCATCCTCCAGTTGGCCGCCGAGGCGCCCTACGCGGCGCACGTCGGTTACGGCGAAACGCTGGCACGCCGTTACGTCACCGGCGAAACCTCTGCCAGCGTCGTTGACGACATTACCGAGACGTTTGTGCCGCACCTGCTGGAATTTCGCGCGTCGTCGTTCGCCGAGGCGGTCGAGTTCGCCAGCGAGCTCCCGACGCGGATTGATGGACGGCTGGTCAGCGCGGCCCGTTGTGCCGTGGAGCTGGCGCTGCTTGATCTGGCGGGACGTGTGTTTCACCGCCGACTGTCCGACGTCACCGGCTGGATGGACCAGCCCGGGTTCGGGCGCCCCGGCTGTGTGGAAGCGGCGCGGTATTCCGGCATCGTGGTCGGCCGGGCTCAGCGCAGAATGACAGCCTTGCTCCGCCTGCAGCGCTGCTACGGCCTGCGCGACTTCAAGATCAAGGTCGCCGTCCAGGGCTGGGAAACGCATCTCGAGCAGGCCCATAGCGTCCTGCGGCGCGGGCTCCAGCGAGGGGCGCTCACCCTCCGCGCCGACGCCAACGGCGCCTGGGACCTCGAGCAGGCCCGCCAGGCGCTACCAACGCTGGAACGCTTCGGCGTCACGGCATTGGAGCAGCCGTTGCCGCCGGCGCAAGACAAGCATCTCCCGGCGCTGGCCGAACAGACGCCTTGCGATCTGATCGCCGACGAGTCGCTGCTGACCATCGAGGACGCCGAGGAGCTGATCGAAGCCGGCGGCGTGCGCGTGCTGAACATCCGCCTGGCCAAGAACGGCGGTCTGCTGCCGGCCCTGCGCATTGCCGGGCGGGCGCTCGCGGCCGGCCTCGACGTGCAACTCGGCTGCCTGGTGGGCGAAACGAGCATTCTGGCCGCCGCCGGTATCGCGTTCCTCGAAGCGTGCCCGCAAGTTCGCTTCGTCGAAGGTGCCTTCGGGCGCCTCCTGCTCCGGACCGACGTGACCGGCCGGCCGCTCCGCTTCGGTCGCGGCGGCCGAGTCCGCCCCCCGGCTGGTTTCGGCCTCGGCCTCCACGTCTCCGAACATGCCCTGCGACGCCTCGCTACCACCCCCGTCCACCCCATTAATCTCTGAACTCCTCGTAACCGGGCCAGCCGGCCGGTGAAGAGGGGTTGTAGCGGCCGACGTCTCGTCGGCCGTAGAGCCCGAGAACGCGTGTACGGTCTGCGAGACGCAGGCCGCTACGTACGCGCTCGCTCACCTGCGTGGATCTGACCGGCCGACGGGCCCGTGTCAACATAATGGGTGACACCGGCCCCTCGCCGATCCGGGGTGGCAGCGGCGTCGCGCGGGTTCGGGTGGCGCCGAGACGGCGACGCTCCCCACGCTTACACACAATTCTGACGCTCACCCCGGCCGGTAAGTTGTTCGCAAACCCTTGGCAACCCATGTGCTTGCGCGGTATGCTACGCATGGTGGTTCGCCGAAGGCTTTACCGGCGGCACATCGACGAATCCGGAACAATCAGTCCTCGTCCGGCCGGCTGAGCACAATGAAAAATCATAGCACATCGCGCCGTTCAAGAGGCGCCTTTACGCTGATCGAATTGCTGGTGGTCGTCGCCATCATTGCGCTGCTGATCTCGATTCTCCTGCCGACGCTGCAAAGAGCCCGCGAGGAGGCCCGCCGTCTCAAGTGCGCCGTGAACATTCGAGGCATCGGGCAGGCCAGCTCGATGTATCTGTCGCTCTGGGATCGTTACGTGCACCCGCAGCTCTTCCCGGAGCAGGTCGGCCACGGAGAGTTTCTCTATCCCTTCAGCACACCGGCAAACCCCGTCTATCTCTGCGGCGAGAATCTGCTCGGGACCGACTCGGAGCAGAGCGAGATCTGGGATTGCCCCAACAGCGAGCGGACGCGGGCCAGCTGGACCCGGTATATCGCCCGCTACAGGTGCGACCGGCGCTACGCCAAGATCAGCTATGGGGCCAATGACTGGGGCGCGGGAGAGGATTTTGAGGGCCGGTGCCCGTTCCAAACGGGCATGATGGACTACGTCCCGCAACACGACGACTACTGGGGAGTCCGGGAGTCGTCCGTCGCGATGCCCAGCGAGTTCATCTGCTTCGGCGATTCCAACCGCAACCGGTACTGGGACCAGGTCTTCGCCCAGTGCCGCAATGACTGGTGCTACCCGGACGAGAGCCCCGGCGGGGCGCATCCCAAGGATGGCTACTACGGGGCCAACGTCGGCTTCTTCGACGGGCACGTGGTGTGGTATCCCACGTGGAAGTACTACGAGGACCCCTTCCGTGTCACCAACTGGTCTGCCGAGCCGGCCGGTATCATGCTCGCCGACATTCGTGAGCTGCCGGTGGAGAAACGCGAGCCGTGGCGCGTCATGTGGACGCGTGACCATGAACCGCACTGGGAAGTGCAAAACTGATCCTGGCTCACAGCGCCCTTTCCGGGATTACCGATGCCCATCGGACCCAGCCGCCTGCGAAACGTCATCCTCATCATGATTGTGATTGCCTGCTTCGGCTACGCCGCCTATTCGATCCGCAAGGCGACCCGCGTTCCCCCGGCCAGCAACCGTGACGAGGTGCGCCTGGTCTGCACGGCCTGCTGGAAGGAGTCGGTGATGACGACGGCCGAATGCGAGGCGGCGACGGAGGAGAAGACTGATTTGACGCGCTGCCCGCACTGTCAGGAGTTCAAGGCCTCTTCGGTGTCGCTGTATTGCCCGCAGTGCCAGCGCGCCATCCCCCGCTCGATGGTTGTGTTCGGCACGCCGTACGTCTGCCCCTTCTGCAAGGCCTCCCTCGCCTCTGGCAGACAAGAGTCAGACTGACCGGCCGTCGCATAGCGCTGCCCAACTCCCGGCCGGAAAGCAGTGGGAATTCTTTGGAAGCACACGCCCGACGCTGGTATGATGACGCGTGAGGTGCCGCCGTTTCTGATAAGTCGGAGGGCCGACGATGAAAACCGCCGGACGATTACAATTCGCATTCCGCGCCTTTACGCTGATCGAATTGCTGGTCGTCGTCGCCATCATCGCGCTGCTGATTTCGATTCTTCTGCCGACGTTGCGCCGGGCACGCGAGGAGGCCCAGGCCGTCGTTTGCATGTCGAACAGCAAACAAATCCTGTATGGCATCGCCATGTATCAGCAGGAAGAGAAGGGCTATGTGCCGGGCAACCTCTGGAGCGAGGCGGCCTGGTTTGTGGACAAGAGAGAGCTGTGGTTTTATGCCCTGGCGCCCCGGTACGTCGAGAACCCCGACGCCCTGATCTGCCCCGCCGACCCGTTTCGCGATCGGTTCGACTTCGAGGCCGTCAATCACGCCGGCGTACCCCACATGAATGCCCGGGTGGCGTCCTGCGGCTACGCGCTCAATTACCTGCTTCGTCACTTCGCCGAGCCGTAGTCCTTTGACATCGAGGCGTTCCCTCCTGAGCGCCCGGAGGAAACCATCCTGATGGCCGAGGTCGGTCCCGACGACGAGATCATACTCACTGTGGCCTACGGCGGCGGGGGCGGGGCCACGCCCTGGCGTGACTCGGGCCGGATGGTCTGGGACGACGGGGACCGCCCCTGGTACCAGAACAAGCCCACCTGGCTGACCGCCCGCCACTTCGGCAGCATCAACATCGCCGCTATGGATCTCTCCGTGAAGCGCGTCCCGACACTGAAGGTGCTTGAGTCGCCGATCGAGGCCGTGTACGAGACGGGCCATCCGCTGGGGGACTGCAAAGGCGGTCACTGTTACTTCTGTAACTACCACAGCGGGGGCGACGCTACGCACTACAACTTTTCACTCTCGAAGCTGTACTGGTGGACTGGTCCCTATCCGCGCTATCCGTGACCGCGAGGAGATTGATGACAAGTTATCCAGCGACTGATGCCGATCAGGCCGGCAAACGCAAAAAGCTGATCCTCCTCGGCGTTATCTGCGTCGGCCTGATCGGCGCGCTGATTTACAACTATTGGTCGGCGACGCGGTACAACGTGACCCCGCGGTCGCGCACGCTGTTCGACTTCTACGTCACGTGGCGTTGCATTGATTGCGGCCACACCATCGATGATCGCGGCGCCGTCGGCCCCAGGACGTGCCCGGAGTGTGGACAGGACCAACTGTATGTCTGTATCCGCCACGCCTGCCCGGTTCACGGCGTCTTTCCGGTCGCCTTTCAATATGATAAAGAGCAAAACCCGATCCGCCTGAAAATTGCCGACGGCGACTGGGTGCCCTACGCCGACGACGAGTTCAATGTCAACGCGCGCTGCCCGCGCTGCGGCGAGTTCATGGTGCCGGCCGAGCGCTCCCGCCCCGCCCCGCCGGCGGAGAAATCAGACCAGCCGTAGGCGCTTCGGCGGCTAGGGTGGGCGTCTCGCCCGCCAGATTGCGGGTGGGTGGCATGGCCACGTCTTCGTGGCCATGTCGTGCGGCCAAGAGGCACCATGCCTACACAACGCGGCGGGCACGCCGCGCAACTGCGTTGCCGGCCGCTTATCCGGCGAGTACACTTATGCAGACGGCTAGGGGTGGCCCGCCGCGGCGGGCATGAGATGCGGGCACGATCGGCCCGCGGACCCTTTGAACCTGATCAGCGTCGGGCCGCGACCCTCGCTGTGGCACCGGCTGCCAGCCGGTGAGCGAGCCGCGGCCGGCTGCGTAGGGAAGCGGCATGCCCCTCGATTTCGGATTGACGATTGTCGATTGCCGATTGAGCCTATCCGGGGTGAACCCCGCCCCGCGCGGATCGGCGCCGAGGTGCCGCGATTGGATTCTGTGGCGTGGCTGCGCCAAGAAACGGAGCGGCCGGGCTCCGCCCCGGCCGTGGACGATTGACGGGTGCCGCGGCCGTGTCGGCCGCTGAGTGGGAATGATGGTTGCCATCCGCGACATCTGCGAGCTGAGTGAGCGGATCGCCCGGGAGTTCCAGCCCGACAAGATCGTTCTGTTCGGCTCGTATGCCGGCGGCCGCCCGGGCGAAGATTCCGACGTCGACCTGCTCGTGGTGATGGGGTACAAGGGCCGCTCCGTCGATAAGGCGACTGAGATCCGCCAGCGTTTGGAGCCGCGCTTCCCCCTGGACCTGTTGGTGCGCTCGCCGCAGGAAATATCGCAGAGGCTTGCGTGGCACGACTGGTTCCTGATGGACATCTTCGAGAAGGGCAAAGTCCTGTATGAATCCGCTCACCCGGGAATGGATTGACAAGGCCGAAGCCGACTATGCCACGCCCTGTCGAGAGCTGCGGGCCCGCAAGGACCCCAACTACGACGGGGGCTGTTCTCATGCCCAGCAGTGCGCCGAGAAGTACCTGAAGGCCGGTTTACAGGAAGCGGACGTTCGTTTCGGAAAGACGCGCGACCTGTCCGCGCTTCTCGGCCAGATTCTACTCAGCCACCCGGAGTGGGAAACGCTACGGACCGCCGCCAAGATCCTGACGGGCTACGGCGTCGAATTCCGCTACCCGGGCAAGTGGGCCGACAAGATGCAGGCCCGCAAGGCGATCGAGCAATGCACCCATGTCAGAAACCTCGTTCGGCGAAGTCTCGGGCTACCAGCTTCACCGAGTCGTAAACGATTGGGAGGAACGGGTCGCCGAAAGTCGGCCGGGAAGACCCGCCGCAATAGGAGATAAGCCGTGACCCAGCTTGAATACGCATGCAAGGGAGTGATTACGCCGGAAATGCTTGGGGTGCCCATTCGCGAAGACGTTTCGCCGGAGTTGATTAGACGCGTAGGTCGGGTCCGCAACCCGACGTCCTGCCTGCCGAAGACAGAATCATTGTCGGGCCTGCGGACCCCGCTTACCAAGGAGTATAGACGATGACGCAGCTACAAGCCGCTCGAAAGGGCATCATCACGCCGGAGATGGTCCGCGTCGCCGTGCGTGAGAATACGACACCGGAGTTCATTTGTGAGCACGTCGCCACG
>JBHHZX010000213.1:0-7028 GCA_046758265.1 Phycisphaerae bacterium | reverse complement strand
ATGATGTCGGTGTACGCGTTGGTCTCGATGATCATGGGCTGGGTCATGATCAAGAAGATCGTCAACATCAAGATATAAGCAGGGGCAATAGCCATGGACATGCTGAGCATTGGCGTTTTGGTGGTCGTCGCCCTCGGGTTGATCGTTTACAGCGTCTTTCCTCGCAGGGGGGCGGGGCGCGACGCGGTCAAACGTCGCCTGGAAGGCCGCCGCAACGTTGACGAAGCCGAAGAAATCAAGCGCCAGGCACGGGCCTCCGCGACCGAGACGCTGGTCAAGCGGGCCACGCCGGTACTCTCGAAACTCGTCATGCCCATGTCGGACGAGTCGCAGTCGCAACTGCGCGGCAAGCTGACGCAGGCGGGGTATCGAGCACGGCACGCGCAAACGGTCTTCCTCGCGAGCAAGACCGCCTTGCTCGTGCTGGGGGGCGTCGGCGGCGCCGCGGTCGGCGCCTCGCTGGGGTACGATCTGAAGGGGACGCTCGCATGCGTAATGTTCGCGGGTTTTGCCGGTTTCCTGCTGCCCGGCTTGTGGCTCGGCGCGGCCGTCAAAGCGCGGCAGGACAGGTTCCGCCGCGGCCTGCCCGACGTCCTTGACCTGCTGGTGGTTTCGGTCGAATCGGGGCTGGCCCTCGATTCCGCCCTCAAGCGGGTGGGCGAGGAGATGGCCCGCGTGCACCCGGAAGTCTCGGAGGAATTCCGCATCGCGACCATGGAAACGCAGATGGGCATCCCCCGCGGCGAAGCCCTCGACAACATGGCCCTGCGCGTCGGCCTGGATGAGTTGCGGTCGCTGGTCTCGGTGATCGCGCAGGCCGAGCGTTTTGGCACTTCCGTCGCGAAGGCGTTGCGCAACCAGGCCAACGTCATGCGGACCAAACGCCACCAGCAGGCCGAAGAACGCGCCCAGAAGACCGCCGTCAAATTGATGATCCCGCTGGTGCTGTTCATCTTTCCGGCGATGGGCGTCGTGCTGGCGGGCCCGGCTGCGCTCCGTCTGATGGAAGCGTTCGCGAAGTAGCCCGTCTGCGGGCAGGCCGCTGGCCGGCAATAAGCTGCATCAGGGACCCGTGGCGGCGGTTGCATCCGCTCCCAGCTATCCGTTAACATTCCCATTCCGGCGGCAGCGAGCACTTGCGCCGCGGTGGGCAACGTCCTGCGGGGCCGTCCCCAGCGGCACGCCCGACGATTGTTCTTCCGCTTTCCGACCGGTCGCCAGCACCGCAGAAGTGGTAGCTCGTGCCGGCCCTGCGGCCTGGTGGGTCATGGGCGGCGCGACCGCCTGACGGTAGCGTTTGCTATCAGAGAAGGCTTGCCAGGAGCCGCGATGGCCGGGCAATCGGAGCGCAGCACGCGTCCCGCGGAACGGCGAAAGCGGGTTTGACAGACTGGTGTCCATAACCTGAGACCTGTGAGAGTAACGGCCATGAGGCTAGGCACGACGGCACTTGCGTTCGGACTGGTCGCATTGTTGATCGAGTCCCCTTCGGCGTTGGGGCAGAATACCCCACCGGCGTCGCCGCCGGCCCGACGTTCCGCTCAATCGCTGGAACAGGTCTCCCCCGAGGGGCCGGCGCCGCGTCTGGAGCTGAGCAGGACGGAATGGGACTTCGGCGCCAAGTGGCACGGCGAGCCCTGCTCGACGGATATCACGATCGCGAACGTCGGCGAGGCGCCCCTCAGAATCATCAGAATCAGATCATCCTGCGGGTGCACGGTCGCCCGGCCGAAGAAGCGGGAACTCTTGCCGGGTGAGTCCGACAGCATGACGCTGTCGTACAACACCAAGAAAAGGACACGCAAAGTGTCGCAGACCATCACGCTGGAGACGAACGATCCGCAACGGCCGCGGACCGTGATCCGCGTCAAGGGTGAGGTCAAGCAGGTATTCGAGGCGAAGCCGGCCGACCGCATCACCTTCGGGAGAATCGAGCGCGACGCGGTCGCCACGCAGTCCATCGAGCTGCGCAACAATATGGAAGAAGAGATCTTCCTCAGGCTCAAGCCGTTTAGTGATCCGCCCCCCTTTGAAGTGAAGCTGGAAGCGATCGAGCCCGGCATGGTGTACAAGCTCTCCGCGATGACCAAACCGCCGCTCAAGCTCGGGGCCAACACCGCCAAGATTGTGCTCGAGACGGGATTGGAGAAGTTTCCCTCGATCACCATCCCGGCCAGCGTCTACGTTGCCCCGCGCGTGGCCGTGGCGCCGCGGGTGCTCGCCGTGACGCCCCGGGTGACGAAACCGCTCCAGCGGATCGTGCGGGTGACGTACCGTCCGGACCAGCCGGTGCAGATCCAGGAAATCCGGTCGAGCCACCCGGATTTGATCACGGCGGAGCTGATGCCACCGCGGCCCGCACGTCCGAACATGGTGATGCGATACCACACAATCCGTGTCTCGCTGCCGGCGTATGATGAAATGCCTGAGGGTGGCGCAAAGCTGGAGGTCTTCACTGACGATCCGTCGCCCGAATATCAGAAGCTGGTCGTCGACATCCAGCGACGAGCACCGTCGCGCGCCAGGCGGCCGACGCGTCCCAAGCCCGTCTTGCGGCCGATGAGCAAGCCTCCGGAATCCGGCGCCGAGCAACCGGAGCCGAAGGCGGGCGCGCCGAAGAAAGAGGAGAAACCTGCCAAGCCGAAGGGCGAGGAGAAGGGTGAGGCGGGAGCGCCTGGGTAACCGTGTTTGCTTCGCTGGTGCGTATCTTGGTGATCGTCGGGATCTCGGCCGGCGCGAGCTACATTCGGGCCCGGGATCTGCCCTGGATTCCCGACGTTGCAGCGCTCAGGGCCGCGCAAGAGCTCCACGAGAAGCTGCGCGCCACCGCTGGCGTCACGCTGGAAGAGCTCTTGAGCCTGATCGATCAGGGTGCGGTCGTAATCGATGCCCGATCCCAGGCGGAGTTTGAGGAAGGGCACCTGGCGATCGAGGGCGATCCGCCGGTGCTGAACGTTCCGGCGGACGAGGTTGATGCGCATGTGGAGCGGCTGGTGCAGTTGCAGGGGGTGCCGGTCGTGCTGTATTGCGAGTCGAACACGTGTGACTATGCCGAGGAACTGTACGCCGCGCTGCAGGAGTTCGGCTTCGTGGATATCTGGATTTACTTCCCGGGCTGGGAGGGAATCGTGGAGGCGGGGTTGAAGACCGCGACCGGGCCGGACAGCTGGACCGGGTTCTACGACGAGTGGATGGATCCGCTCCTGGACGAGGACGATGCCTACGGGGATCAGGAACTGTTCGACGCGAACACGCCGGAAGAGATCGAGCCTTAAGTGTCCACCGTAGTCGCAGAAACCCCGCGTCACGATTGGAGGTTCTTCGCGCTGCTGGCACGCGCGGTCGTCGGCGGGCTATTCCTGGTCTCTGCGGTCGCCAAGATCATAGCTCCGGAGCAATTCGCCAAGGAAATCCGCGAGTACGAAATGCTCCCGATCATCACGACCAACGCGGTCGCGTATGTTCTGCCGTGGGTGGAGTTGCTCGCGGGGGTTTTGCTGGTCGTTGGCGTGTGGCGGAAGGAGGCCCGGGTCATCATCGTTGCTTTGCTGGTCGTGTTCACGATCGCGAAGACCTACGCGTACGCGACGGGAAAGGAGCCCGGCTGCGGCTGCGGCGGCAATATTCAGGTCCTAAAATATATTTACGACATTCCGCAAGGTATTCTCACTAACCTCATCTTGCTGGCATTGCTTTGGGTGGATCGCCGCGCAGAACGCTTCTCGCGCAGGTCAGCCGACGTGCAGGGGCACCCCGTCGAGATCACAGCGAGCAACGCGCCCGAATCCACGTGACCGGTCGGCAGGCAGGGTCTCACTTCCCTGGTTGTGCTCAGAGACGCGGCGCCGACCACGGCTTGTTTATCGGCACTCGTCAGGGCCAACCGACGGCCTGCACGAACGATTTGGCCGACAATCCGGCTCATGTTCACGCGACGGCCCGAACGATTCGATTCTTGCTATGTGGGCGGGGTCAGGTCGGAGTATGCGCATGGATCCGCTCGAGATCGGGCATGTTATCGCAGTCGAGGGCGACACGGTCGAGGTCCAGATCAGCGTTACCGACCTGCGTCTCGAGTACCACGGAAAAACCTACCGCATCGGGCGGCTGGGCACGTACGTCACGATCCCCATGGACCGCCGGACGCTGATCGGCTACATCACGCGCGTCGGTGCGGCGGGCGAACTCGACCCAGCTCCCAACCCCGAAGCCCCCAGGCGCATTACGATCAGCTGCCAGTTGCTCGGGACGGTCCAGGGTGACAAGTTCACGCGCGGGGTGAACGAATACCCGACGCTCGGTGAGCCCATCCGGCTCGGCGTGGACGAAGATTTTGAGCTGATCTTCGGTTGCTTCGACGAATTGGCGGAGCAGTCCGGGCAGCGCAAGGCCTTCTCGATGGGCCGCTTTGCGATCGATACGGACTTTGAGGTAAAAGTGCTCGGCGAGGAGTTCTTCGCCAAGCACGTCGCGGTCATGGGCAACACCGGGTCCGGCAAGAGCGTTACCACCGCCAAGATCGTTCACGAAGCCACCCGGCTGCCGCACGCGCAAATCGTGATGTTCGACATGCACGGTGAATATCTGCGCGCGTTCAGCGACGATAACGGCAACCCGTTGCCGAACGTCACGTACCTCTCCGATCGCAACCTCGTGTTGCCGTATTGGATGCTGTGCTACGAGGAGTTCGAGCAACTCTTCATCGACACGCACAATCCGCGCGCCCTGAACGCCCAGAGGGTTTTCCTGCGCCAGGCGTTCGAGCGACTCAAGGCTCCGGCGGCCCAAGCGCTCGGGTTGAAGTGGGAGTTCACGATCGATACGCCGGTGTATTACTCGATCGACCAGCTCCGGATGTACGCCCAGAACATGAACGACGCGCGCTTCGTCACGAATACCGACAGCTATGCGTTCTCGCGCCTGGCGTATCGTCAGTTGCCGCGCGAAGAGCAGGAGAAGCTGCTGCTGACGAAGCGGATGGAGTTCAATCCGGCGGCCTCGGAGGGTGAGACGCCGCACGCCACGTTCAACGCTAATCTGCTGGGTCTGGTCAATGCGATCGAGACGAAGCTGAACGACCGCCGCTACGATTTTTTACTCCGGCCGTTCGAGCAGGCCTGCCGCAACGCCGACTTGGCGCCACACTTCGATCCGGGCGCGCGGCTCGCGGATTTGAGCCGCACCGTCGGGTGGGTGATTCGGCAGATGCTCGGGCAGCTCGACGAGCGCAAGAACCTGACGATCATCGACCTGTCGGGCCTGCCGTTCGACGTGGTTGACACGACCGTTGCAGTCATCACGCGGGCGCTGTTCGACTTCAACTTCTGGTCGCCGCCCGACGTTCGACAGCCGGTGCTGCTGGTATTCGAAGAGGCTCACAGCTATCTGCCGCGCAAGCCAGTCGAAGGTCGCAAGACGTTTGCCCGGGACGCCGTCGAAAAGGTGGCAAAAGAGGGCCGTAAGTACGGCGTGGCGGCGATGATCATCAGTCAGCGGCCCAGTGAGATCTCCGAAACGGTGCTCAGCCAGTGCAACTCGATGATCCTGATGCGGATGAATAATCCGGACGACCAGGAGTATGCCGCCCGCGTTGTCAGCGACCAGTTTCGCAGCCTGATCAACCTGCTGCCGAGCATGCGGCCCGGCGAAGGGTTTATCATCGGCGACGCCGTGCTAATGCCGATGCGCACGCTGATCGACATGCCGCCGAAGGCGCCGCAAAGCGCCAACATGGACTTCTTCGGGCTGTGGGCGAGTGGTGGTAAAGGTTGCGACGTGGATCGCATCGTCGATCGGTGGTGGCGACAGGAACGCTCGGCGCAGTCGCTGCAGCAGGAAATGCAAGCGGCGGCAACTCAGCGACAAGTCGCGCCGCCCGCACAGACGCCGGCGTTCGACGCCCAGGATGCAGTGCGGCGTCCGAAACCACAACGGTCGCCGGTGCCGTCTGAGCCCGCCGAACCGGTGGCCACACAGCCCGCGCCGGCCGAACCGGACGCGTCCGGAGCGTTGGTGGGCGGCGGGGATTCCGATAAGAAGACGCTTGCAGAGCAGAAGCTGGCCCAACTGGCGGCGATGCTGGGCGGCGGAAAGAAAAAAGCTTAGGCGCGGACTGCATCGCCGACGCACCGTTCTTCAGCACAAGAGTGTGGGATAGCCTATCGCCGTATCCGGTACGACCATCTCCTAGTGGCTTGCGTTCCACTGGCCAGTGGTCGACTGGGCTGGTCGGCCGCTACCACGAAGGGCAAAATACCCCAACTGTGAGCAGCAGCAGCCCTGCCAGGCCGTGTCCTGGAACGTGCCGTTCGAGGCCTGGCCCGGAGTGTGTGGCACCGTTCAGCTTTACTAAGCCGGCGTTTTGAAGTTCTCCGCGGATGTCGGGCAGCCGGCCAAGATTCGCTCAACTACGACACGCGGGCTTACTTCTCTCCTAACTCCCGCCGGCGGCGGAAGAACGCCTGGAGCAATTCCGCGCACGGTTCGGCCATTACTCCGGCGACCGTCTCGACCTGGTGGTTGAGCCGCGGGTCCTGTGTGATTTCGTACAGCGAACCGCAGGCCCCGGCCTTGTCATCTGACGCCCCGTACACCAGCCGGCTCACCCGCGCCTGCACCAACGCCCCGGCACACATCGGACAGGGCTCCAAGGTTACGTACAGCGTGCAGTCCTCAAGCCGCCAATGACCGATGTACTCGGCCGCAGCGGTCAGCGCCAGCAGCTCGGCGTGCGCGGTGGGGTCCTGGAGCTTCTCGCGCTGGTTGTAGCCCCGCCCGATCACGCGACCGCGGTAGACGACCAGCGCCCCGACCGGCACATCCTCCGCCTCGAGCGCCTTGTGACCCAGCTCGATCGCCTCCTGCATATAGCGCCGATCGATTTCATCCTGACGTAATGCGAACGACATGCGTCTCCCCGTTTGGACCGGCTTTCACCTCAGCGTATTATGTGCAGTCATATGGACGGGTGTAGTGCTGTTTGTACTTCGCGTATATCGCGCTCTCTTGTGGCGGCCGACGTCCCCGTC
>JBHHZX010000212.1:0-7073 GCA_046758265.1 Phycisphaerae bacterium | reverse complement strand
GCCCGCGGCCGCGGGGCCCCCCGGCCGGCGGGCCGCAGGCCGCTACCCCGAAGTCGCTGCCGCCGCCGGACAGCCGCTCGCCGTCGCGTGGATGGACACAGCGGCGCTGGTGCTGGCGGAGCTGATCTTCGAGCGAATGTGGACGATCAAGCATGGCCGCGCGGACGCGCCGCATCGGGGCGCGGCTTACGCTAAGCTGGATGTAGAGCACGAGTATCGCGGAGTGCTGCTAGACCGAGTGGTCATCGGCCAGCGTGTCGGGCAGATCTACGGCGACCCGGCCTTTCGCCCAGCGTTCAGCGACAAGCTCGACGCCTATCTGGCAGCGTTCATCGCTGCTTCGAATGATCCCGAAATGACCGACGCGTACCTGGCCCGTAGCGCCGGACCTCCGAGTCCGGCGCAAAAACAGAGCCCCGAGCGCAAGCGAGGGGACAGGCGCGGCGCACAGCCGCGTCCCGTGTCCGTCAAACCCGGCTTCGTCCAGCCCTCCCGGCTCCGCGCCGCCCCGGCCCTCGGTGCCGCCGTCGCGGCGGTACGGGCGCTGGGCGGATCGAGCGGCTGAGCAGGTCTGCGGAACACGGAAGAGGATTCCCGACAGAGAGGATGCGAGAGGGGATTCTCGCACCAGCGAAGTCCGTAGTCCGTAGAGTGGGCGTCGCCCGCCGGGCCAAGAGAATGGTGGGCAATGCCTACCCTACCCGGCTGGGAGCCCTCCCCGCCCCCGGTGGCGCCACCGCGCACGCGCGAACGCTGAGTGCGGGCCGAAATCCACGCCACCAGAGGGTCCGGACCGAGTGTAATATCTCGGAGGATTTGTGCTCGCAGGTTGTTTCAGGATCACAGGAGACCAACGATGAGTTATGTGAAAACGATCGCAATACTGCTGTTCGCCGCTCCAGTCGCGCGCGGCCAGACCATCCTGAACACACTGGACAAGCGAATGATCACGGTTGCGGCCGAGGCCGAAGTGCGCGTCTCTCCCGACCAGGTAATGATCGCGCTGGGTGTCGAAACGTTTGACAAACAGCTCGATAAGGCCCAACGCCAAAACGACGAGCGGGTGCGGCGCGTCCTTCAGGTCGCTCAAGATCAGGGGGTGGGCGACGACGGCCTCAAGACGGACTACCTCCAAATCCAGCCGCTGTTCGAGTATACGAAGGGAGGCCAGCGGCGCGGAAAGCCTGCGGGTTTCCAGGTCCGCAAGTCGGTCGTCATTACGCTCAAAGACTTGTCGAAATTCGAAGCGTTGCTCTCGAGCGTGCTGGCGGCGGGAGCCAACTACGTTCATGGCGTCGCGTTTGGAAGCAGCGAATTGCAAGAGCACCGGAGAGCGGCGGAATTGACCGCACTCGAAAGCGCCCGCGAACGGGCGACTAGGCTGGCTGGCGCCCTCGAACGGAAGATCGGTGGGCCGCTCAACATCCAAGAAACACGTTGGCGTGAACGCAACTGGTATAGCGGATCCTGGGGAAGCGTTCCCTACGTTCACTCTAGCTCGTCGTCGGAGGTCGGCGGTAGGGACGCGTCCGCGGTGGCCAGCGTGGCCCCAGGGTTGATCACCGTCACCGCGAGGGTGCAGGTCACGTTTGAGCTGGTGGAGTAAACGGCTCGCATCAACCGTTGTCGCACCGACAACCGGCGCTTAACGCATACGCGGGTTGCATGACCTTCAGCGGCATTCGCGCCGTAGCGCGCCGAATTCGCCCAAACTGGCGCATGCGCGGCAGGCCGGGAATGAATTCCCGTCGGCCTGCCAGCTCGCGTGCGGACCTACCGCACCTCGATCACGAAGTGCGGGTTGAGGACGGAGTTCTTGTGCATGTTCTGGAAGTGCACCTCGACGTGGTGCTCGCCCGCCTCAAGCTCGGGTGGCAACGAGACGGTAAGTAGATAGCGCTCGCCGTCGTCGCTGAACGCGAACGGAGCGATTTCATCGTCGAGGCGCACCGCGAGTGAGTCGCTCAGGATCATCCGCCGTTCGTGGCCCCAGGCTTGGCGCCAGCGCAGGCCGTCGTCCAGCTCGAACACGACCCGCATTGTGCCAGACGAGGGATGGACTTCGCTGGGCGGGACTGTTCCGTCCTCGAATCGGTCCCCCACCCCTGGAAGGGGTGGGGCACCCGCGCCCGGCGCAGCCGAGCCCGGAGCGCCAGCGACGGGTTTTTCGGGTGCCGGCGTGTCCGCGTGCTTGCGCTCGGGGCTCCGATTGTTGGCCGCGGTCAGAGGCCCTGCGCCGCCATTCCCTCGCTTGCGCTTCGGGCTCTGTTCGCTGTCGCGATACACGCTGCCGTCTTCCGGGTCGATCAAGCACGCTTTCGGCAGGCCCGCGGCGGCGTATTTCGCGAGGCCAATGAAGAGGCCGTAGGCTTCCAGCAAGTTGTACTCCGGATCGCGCAGGCGCTGCTCCTCCTCCGGGTTAGTGAAGAAGGAGCTCTCGGTCAGGGCGGCGGTGACGTCGGCGTGCCGCAAGACGGCGAAGCCGGTCTGGTACATCAACTGATCGCTCTTGAGTGGGACATCGGTAATCTGCGCCAGGGCCAGGGCGTCGTACAGCCCGTCGCAGAGGTAGCGGGCCAGGTCCAGGTTCGAGGGGCGATAGTCCACGTCGTTGTGGTACCAGACGGTGGTGTAGTTGACGTGCGGCCTGTTATCGACAGCGTTGTGGTGCAGCGAAATGAACAGGTCGGCACCCCAATCGTTGGCGACCGCCGCGCGATCCACCAGGGACAGATCCACGTCCGCCTCGCGCGTGAGCAGAACTTCGGCGCCGACTTGTGCCAGGAATTCACGCAGATACTTAGCCACCCGCAGGTTCACCTCCGCCTCGCGGACGCCGGTCGATCCGCGCTTGTAGCCCCGCTTGTAAGCGTCGCCGCCGTGGCCGGGGTCGAGGCAGATCTTCACGCCTTCCAGGAACCTGGCGTATGGGGGGATGGGATAATCCGGTGAGCCGATCCGCCGGGCGGCGAAGTCCACTGGCGCCCGGATCAGGGTATTGACGGAAAGCATGGGATCGACGCCCGGCGACCGTGCCTCTCCGCGCAGCTCAGGCGCCCGACATCCGCCGAGAACGATCGTTACAAGCAGCGCCACCGGGCAGCAAGTCTGACGTATCACAACCGTCGACGCACGCACTGCTCTGCCCCTTGATCCCTCGATCCCTTGATCCCTCATTCCCTTGTCGTGAACAGCACCGGATTGAGCGGGTCGTCCATGATTTCGCCGACCCTCGTGCTTGGACTGAAGGCCGCCCAGTCGATCCGCTGGTTTTGATTTCTGGGCTGTAGTCGCATGTCCTCGTCCATGTAGATGACGGTGTGGACCTTCCGCAGGCGGTCGGTGGTGTTGGGCCCGGCGCGATGCAGCGTCCAGCCCAGGTGGAAGCTGACCTCACCCAGGACGTAGGGCTCACAGACCTCGATCACGCCATGGCGTTTGATTCCTTCGCGGATGATTCGTTCCGATTCGTCGGAGACGGCGAGGTCGCGGCCGATGTTCTTGAGATGGCTGCCAGGAGCGAAGCACAACGGCCCCATTTCCAGCGGGATCGCGTGAAGCGGGATCCAGGCGGTCACACATTGTCCGGTCGCCATTGGCCAGTACTGCTGGTCGACGTGCCAGGGGGTCAAGCCGCCGCCGGGTTCCTTGCAGAGTGCCTGATCGTGGTACATCCGCACCCCGACGGTGCCCAGCAGCTCGGTGGCGAGGCGAGCGAGTCTTCCACTGAAGGAGAGCTCGCGTGCCCGTTTGCTGCGGCGCCAGAGGTTGGCGACCTGGATGAACGCGCGATGATAAGTGTCTCGCTCCTCGAGCAGCTTGTCCTTGTGCGGGTTCGCCTCGAGCGTCAGCCGCGTGATTTCGGCGCCGTAGTACTCGAGCGTGGCAGCGTCGAACACGTTCCTCAGCTTGACAAAGCCATCCTCACGAAATCGTCGCGCATTCTGGGCGGTGAGTTCATAAGGCGCGTCGATTCGCCGGCTCGGATTCAGCTTGCTCATCGTGGCCGCATTGTAGCGAGCATAGCGGATCGAGGAAGGCGGCCTTTTGTGCGTAGTCGCGGCGACGGTGAAAAGCAGGGGGTTGATCGATCCTCAAGCCTTTGCAAGGCGCGGGCAATTCTGCAACACTACGCCGAACGACGGGGAGCGAGAAGTCTTCCGATTCCTCGGGGAGGCTCGCAGATGCAGGACCGCGGACACCTGCTGACCGAACTGCGAAACCCGCGCTCGGCTCGTATCGACCGGATGTCGGTCGGCGAGGCTTTCGACCTGATGAATTCCGAGGACGCCGCCATAGCTCAGGCGGTGGCCGCCGCCAAGGACGACATTTGCAAGGCAATTGAACTGGTGGTGGCTGCCTTCGAGTCTGGCGGGAGGTTGATCTACGTCGGGGCCGGCACCAGCGGGCGGTTGGGCGTGTTGGACGCATCCGAGTGCCCGCCGACGTTCTTGTCCGATCCGCGGATGGTTCAGGGCGTGATCGCCGGTGGATGGGAGGCTCTGCGGCGGTCGATCGAGGGCGCCGAGGATCATCCCGAAGACGGCGCGGCCAAGATGGACGAGATGGAGGTTGGCCCCAAGGACGTGGTCTTCGGCATCACCACCGGGGGGACGACGCCCTACGTTCACGGTGCGATCGAACGCGCCAAGGAGTTGGGGGCCAAGACGGTGTTTTTCGGCTGCGTGATCGACGAGCACGTCTCCGACGAGGCGGACGTCTCGATCCGGGTGCTGGTCGGCCCGGAGGTCATCACGGGCAGCACGCGGCTGAAGGCGGGCACCGCAACCAAGCTGGTGCTCAACATCATCACCACCATCAGCATGGTGCGGATCGGCAAGGCCTATGAGAACCTGATGGTGGACGTCAACACCCGGGCCAACCGCAAGCTGGTCGACCGGGGCACGCGCATCATCCGGACGCTCAGCGGTCTGGAGCGGACAGCGGCCCGGCAACTGTTGAAACGCGCCGGCGGACACGTCAAGACCGCCTTGGTTATGCACGCCAAGGGCGTTGAACGCGCTGAGGCCGAACGGCTGCTCGACAAACACAGCGGCCACATCGCCAGGATCCTTGAGGAATCGTCAGAATGAGCCCGGCCATCCTCGCGGCCTTCAGCGCGAAGTTTACCTGGATCGACTGGCTGATCGTGGCGGGCTATCTGGCGTTCACGACGTGGCTGGGGGCCAAGATGGCCGGGCGGCAGGCCACGATTCGCGATTTCTTTCTGGGCGGCCGCAAGCTGCCCTGGTACGCGGTCAGCGGCTCAATCATCGCCACCGAGATCAGCGCCGTGACTTTCGTGGGCGTGCCGTTCGTCGTTTTCACCGCGGGCGGGAACTTCACTTATCTGCAGCTGGGGCTGATCGGCACGCTGCTGGCCCGGATCATCGTCGGCTACGTTCTCGTGTCGGCGTACTACAAACGGGAGATCTACAGTCCCTACGACTACATGGGCAACCAGCTCGGCGGGAACGTCCGGGGCGTGGCGACCGGGCTGTTCGCGCTGGGCGGGATGCTAGCGCAGTCCGCCCGCGTCTACCTGACCGCGCTGGTCCTCACCGTGGTGCTCAGCAGCCAGTTGCAGTGGCTGGCCGAACACCTCGGGGCCTCCCCTCTGGCCTGGGCAATCATCCTGATCTCGATTGTCGCCATCGTGTGGACATTTATCGGCGGCATCACGACAGTGGTATGGACGGACGTGATGCTATTTGTGATGTTCATGCTGGGCGCCTTCATCGCCTTGGCCACGGTTGCTGCCAACCTTGATGACGGCATCGGGGAGATGTTCCACGCCGGCTGGGCGGCACGGGAGACCGGCCGCTGGTGGGACTGGGGCAAGTTCACGTTCTTCGACTTCGAGACCGGCTGGCCCGAAATCCTGACCAAGCCTTTCACGATCTGGGCGGCGGTCATCGCGGCCACCTGGGGCAGCCTCGGGCCGTACGGCACCGACCAGCTCATCGTGCAACGCATGTTCTGCTGCCGCACCGAGCGACACGCGCGCTGGGCGATCATCGCCAGCACAGCCGGCCAGGTCGTCACGTTTACGGTGATGCTCGTGGGCGCCGGGCTGTACGCGTACTATCGCCAGCACCCGCTGGCCGGCGAGGCACTGGAGCTGTTCCGGCGCGAGCCCAATCGCATCTTTCCGATCTTCATCGTCGACGTGATTCCGATCGGGCTCAAAGGCCTGCTCATCGCCGCCATCTTCGCCGCCGCCATCTCCAGCCTGACCAGCATCCTGGCGGCGCTGAGCCAGACCGTCATGTCGGCATTCTACATTCCCTTGCGACAACGCTGGCTCGCAGCGACCGCGAACAAGACCGACGATCCGCCGGATACCGGCGGGGCCAACCAATCGTCGGAAGCGACCGCGGAAGACCGACACTCGGTATTCGTGGGGCGGCTGCTGGTCTTGTTCTGGGGGGTGGTGCTGGCGGTGATGGCGTACGTCGCCCAGATCATGTCGGAGATCTTTCCGGAGATCCTCAATCTGGCGCTGGCGATGGCAGGTTTCGCGGGCGGTGCCCTACTGGCGGGCTTCTTCCTCAGCTTCCTCCGCCTGAACATCGACGGCTGGGGCTATCAGTTCGGCGCGCCGCTGTCCGTGTTGTACGTCTTTGCGGTGGTGTTTCACGAGGAATGGGCGATTTGGGTGTCTTTCGTGGCTGGTCTATCGCTCTTAGCCACCTGGCTGCTTCGAAACCGCAGAAAAAAGGCGCTGTCCCCCCCCGTAATCCCGCTTCCGCTGCAACTTGTCATCTTCGGCCTGGGCGTCGCCGCCATGCTCGCGATCTGCGCCTACGGCTACTTCGACGCGAGATTGGAGCTGACATTGGAGCTGACCGGAGAGGTGAAATGCGAGATCAAATACCTCATCCTGTCTTGGCCATGGTACGTGCCGATCGGGAGCAGCGTGGCGTTCGTATGGGGCTGCCTGCTGGCCCGGCGGCGAGGCGCGGATGCGGAGACGTTTCAGCCTGGACGCGAGGGATGCCGGAACAGCCGTCAGAGCCCGAAGCGCCAGCGTGGGCCCTCGCCGGCGCTTCGGGCGCGGATTGGAGGCGGCA
>JBHHZX010000211.1:0-7358 GCA_046758265.1 Phycisphaerae bacterium | reverse complement strand
CTACCCGGAAATCGGGCGCGCGCTCGGACAGAAGAATCACTCGACGGTTCTGATGGCGACCCAGCGGATCGAGAAGCTGTTGCAGGAAGATGCGACGGTGACGTGGAAAACCCCCAGCGGCACACACGAAGCCTTGCTCCGCGGGTTGCTCGAGGGGTTGGAGCAGGAATTGGCCCCGTCCTGAGCGTGACGACCGTCACGCCCAGGGACGGGAGTTGCAGCGGCGGCAGGGATGCCGCCGCACTTTTCACCCAGTCGGTGGCCGCAGCCGGTTCAACGGCTTTTCCTCGCCCCTACAAGCGTTCGTAAACAGCGCGTATACTGCTGCAAGGTGCGGGGTGCCCGATTTCGGAGCGGCCCGCCGGCGGAGGGACGTGAATGAAGGCGCATAAGTTTTTGCGGCGTGCGGCGCGACTTTCACCACTGTCGGGGCTGTTACTGGCAAACGGCTGCCTCGCAACGCTTGAGCGGAATATTGACTATCTGCTGGCGCCCGATGCGCTCGAAAACACGCTGTTTATCCCTTTCAGCGACGTTGCCCCGCTGGCCCAGTTCCTGCTTCGTCTCCTCACGTAGGTGGCGCAGACCATGCCGAGCCTCGTGATCTATGGTCCTGACGGTACGCGGAAGACCACCGTCGAAGTAACCGATCGGCCCTTGAAGATCGGCCGGGCCGACACCTGCGACATCGTGCTGCGCGACGATGCCGAAGTCTCCCGCGAACACGCCGAGATCACCCTGGACGAGCTGGGCCGCGTCGTCGTCACCGACAAGGGGTCGAAGAACGGAACCCGCGTGGACGACGGGGTGGTTTTCCGCGACGGGCAGCGTATCGCCTCGCGCTCGCTGCGGGTCGGCGAGCACGTCATTCACGTTCTCGGGGCTGCGTCACCGGCGACCGTCCCGGAATCGCGTGTCATGTTCACGCCCGATGAGCCCGCCCAGGTAGCCGACACCCAGTTCTTTCCCAGCACTCGGGGCCTGGATCTCAACCAACAGCGGCTCGCCCTGCTGATGCAGTTGACGGAACGGATCGGCGGCGTTTTCGAGCGCAAACAGTTGCTTGAACAGGCGCTCGATGCTTGCTGCGAGGCGCTCGGCTTTGAACGCGTGCTGATCGCGCTCAAGACGCAGCGCGGCGACACGGAACTGCCCGTCACGCGCAATGTGGAGCGCGACGAAACCGGTGCCTTCAAAGTCAGCCGCACGCTCATCAATCGCGCCTTACTCGAAGGCGAACGCGCGATCGTCAATAACCCCGCCACCGATCTGGCCGGCAACCTCAGCGATAGTCTCGTGCGCTTCCCGATCTGTTCGGCGCTGTGCGTGCCGATTCTGTACCGCAACGAGATCCTCGGTGTCATTTACGGCGACCGCATTACCCAGGCGTCGACGTACCAGCCGGAGGACGTCGATTTTCTGGCGGCCATCGCTCAGCAGGTGGGTAATGGCCTCGCCAATCTTCGTCTGTTCCAGGAGCACGTGCGTTCGCAACGCGTCTACGCTGAGCTGGAACAGGCCCGCCTGATCCAGCGCCGGTTGCTGCCCCCCGCGCCGTTGCGGCTTGGGCGCATCACGATCGAGGGTCACAACGAAGCGTCCTCAGCGGTCAGCGGCGATTACTTCGACTACTTCGATCTGGAAAACGGGCGGGTGGGGCTCATCATCGCCGACGTGACCGGGCACGGCCTGCCCGCCGCGCTCATGATGGCCAATCTCCAAGCCGCCATTCGCGTCGCGCTTTCCGCCGACATCGCCTTGCCCGAACTGGCCACCCGCATAAACAAGCTGATATGCCGCAACACGGCGTCGCACGTCTTCATCACAGCGATTCTCGGGACCGTCGATAGCCAGACGGGGTTGGTCGAGTACGTGGGAGCCGGACATCCGTTTCCAGTGCTGTTGGGAGGGGGGGCGGTCCGCATTCCTGAGGATAAGAACTCACTTCCACTGGGTATCAACCCGGGGGAATCGTATGAAGTCATGCGCATCGATCCGGCTGATCAGGTTGCGGCGGCGTTGTTCTACACTGACGGACTCGTTGAAGCGACCGCGCAAAACGGCCAAATGCTGGGGCTGGAGCCAATAATCACGGCCCTCTCGTCGCTCAACGAATTGCTGCCGGCGACGATCGTGCGTACCGCCCGGGATGTGGTTCGCCAGCATCTCGGCGAGCTGGCGAACATGGACGACATGACGTTGCTCGCGGTTCAGGTCCGTTAACGCTCTGCGCGAGTTCTTACCATTTGATACGGGAGATCCGGTGCTCCGCTTTCTTGCCGGAGCGGCACGATCGCGATGTGTTTCGCGTCTCGCTTCGTTGGGCACGCGTGGTAGCTCGTGTACGACGGGGAACGTCGCACGTTTCGAGCAATCCGTGGTGTCGGGCCCGCGTTACGGGGCTCATCCGGGCAGCGGCGGTCGCGACGTCCGAAACCGGAAGCGCTGCCGTCCGTGGGCCCGTTGCGCACCCTCGCGCGGCGCGCAAATCCTTGCCGCATAATCGTAGGGTAAAGCACCAAAGAGGAAATCGCGCCCCAGAGGATTCGAACCTCTAACCTTCGGTTCCGTAGACCGATGCTCTATCCAGTTGAGCTAGGAGCGCTGTGTGTATCACGGTCGGGACAAAAGCGGCTATCTTACCGTTCTCCGGCCAATGCCCGGAACTGGATTCGAACCAGCACGAGGTGTAACCCTCACCAGGCCCTCAACCTGGCGCGTCTGCCAATTCCGCCATCCGGGCTCAGGGGCCTCACCCAAGCCCATTATTACCGTGTTCAGACTAGGCACAAGCCGGCCGATCGTCAAGCCCGGGTGCGGCCGCCCCGGGCAACCGGGCTGAGGAAGCGAGGCACGTGAAGGGTTTGGGTACGCCGTGCCTCCCTCGCGCTGCCGGCCGAGCTGTTGATACCGCTTCAGCCGCAGCCCGACCCCGCCATCGCGGTTTGGAGCGTGTGGCCGGCAACGGTATAGTAGTTTCCATGAAGCGGCGCGGTGCAGTCCTCACGGCATGTGGAGTTATGCTGATTCTCCCGGCGGTCTCGTGCCGCAGCGGTGCGCGCACGCCCCCCCCGCCGCCTGACGCCCGCCGGCCAGTGCTGAGGACCGAAGCGGAGCTGTCCACGGGGCGGGCGGAGGGCATCCGGAGGGGGGAGGTGGTCCTGACCGAAGCGCCGGTCGTCGAAGCGGAACAGCGTCCGGCCCCGCCGCCGCGGCCCATCCCGATCCGCCGCTCCAAGGACTCCATTTGCAGCGATATTCTGATGGTCAACGACTCCGCCCTGACTGTGGCCGAGGTGCTTTATCCGCTGCGCGAGTGGATCGAGCAGACTCGCGCCACGCAGACCGCCCGTGGCTTTGTGGAACAACTCCGACGCCGGGTTCGCGACCACGTCAGACAGGAAATCGGCTCGCTGCTGGTCTACGAAGAAGCGCTGTCCGACCTCGGCGACCCTCAACTTGCAGCGCTCGATGAGGCGGTTGCCCGCGAAGTCGACGGCCGCGTGTCGCGCGACTTCGGCGACAGCATGGCCCGGCTCGAAAACCACCTGCAACGTCACGGCCTGACGATGGAAGGATTTCGCGAACTGATCAAACGCCGATTGGTGGTCAGCAGCTACACGCGCGAAATGCTCACCCCACAGATTCGTATTCGCCGCGATGAACTGCTGGCTTACTATCGCAGAAACCTGAAGCGGTACTGCACCGAGGAAACGCGTGAGCTGCTGATGATCGAGATGCCTTTCGATCAGTTTCTGCCCGCCGGGGTCACCTGGCAGACGGCCTCGAAAGCGACGCGAGACCGAACCAAGTCACAGGCGCTGCGCCGCATCCGGGCCGCGCACGACGCCTTGGCGCAGCGCGACTTTCGCGAGGTGGCGCGTGAATACTCGCACGGCGTGCACGCCGGGGACGGAGGTTCATGGGGTCAGATCGGCCAGCCGCTGCAGCCACCCTATGACGAACCGAGTCGCAAGATCTTTGAGCTCGAGGAGGGGCAGTACAGCGAGCCGATCGAGACGGCGACGGGCTGGTACATCGTGCAGTGCGGCGAGATTGACCCGGCCACGAAGACGCCGTTCGCGGACGTGCAAGAAGAGATTCGCGTCCAACTGGAGGACCGGCGTTTTGCCAAGCTGGCGGGTGACTACATCTTTCGCCTGGCTGAAAGAGCGACCATTTCCGACCTCAACGCATTTATAAACAGCGCTGTGGAGCGCGCCGTGGCCGGCTGGTCCGACCGGACAGCCAGCCACTAACCCGCGTCATCCGGCCACCGTCTCGGAGACAAGGAATCCCCGCTCTTTGGCTTCGAGTTGCGGATTGGAGATTGGGGATTACGGATTGCGGAGTGCGGGATGACGCTTCGCGAGTGAACCCCGGGAACGCTCGAACCCCTGGGCCCCTGAACCCTGCCCTTAAACCACAATCACAAGCGGCGGCGGCGGTAGGACATCGAAAACCACGGACAAAGGAACCAGCTCCACCCGCAACACCACGTCGCCCAGAATCTCGGCAATCAGAAACAAGGGCGAGAACACCGCCAGCAGCACGAGCTCAAGCGTGACGGCCACCCGTTCCGCAACTGGCGGCCGAACGGCGCGATTAACAGGCCGTAGCAAGTCAGCGTCCAGAACCACTCGCGCCCGATCGCGCCCCACGATGTGCGCGTTGAGATGGCCGTTCTCCTGCGGTTGTCCGGACTACTTGTCGCTCGGCACAAGCTGAATCTGCGTCATGCGGATTCCATCCGGCGTGGTTGCGACGGTGACGATACTCGGCGCCTGGTACTTAGAGAGGTGACGGGTAGCATCGATCTGGTCTTCCCCAACACCCGCCGTGAAGGCTTCCACGATGCGCAACGGGATAAAGCTCGCGGGATTCATAAACCGGGCGGCCACAAGGGCGTCTTTGTTCTTGACCATCTCGAGAGCCGCCTCAAACATCCGCCGCGAATCCACGTAGAGCACACCCCAGGCCTCGCGCGGCGCCAGCGCCGCCGCCCTTTTGAACTCCGGCTCGGCGGCCAGACTCTCTTCGGGGACCGGCATTTGGAGTGCCGCATCGACGGCGTCGGTCGTGCCGGCAATGATGGCGTTGTCAGTCGGTGCCACCGAGAAACCGACGGACGGAATGTCGTACAGCAGCGTCCCGCGCAGTTCCCGCTCGAGCATCATGCCCGGCGACAGACTGCTTAGTTTGTCCAGAAAGCGGGCCATCGCCTCCTTATCGCGGTGCCCCAGCGTCAGCCGGAGACGGGTGGACTGCGGGCCGTACGGACGCACGAACGCCATCGTGAACGTCAGCGGCTCACGCAGCTTCTCCAGCACTTCCTTGCGCAGGTTCAGCGTCTCGCCGTCCGGCAATTCCACCGTCTCCATGCTTGACCGCATCTGGTCGGCGGCCTCCGGATCAGCGCGGCGGACCATCCGCTCCACTTCGTCAAGGGTCTCCGTCAGGTTCGCATTGACGCTGGCGTAGATGACGCTGTCGGCGGATACCGCTGCGGGTGGTGCCACTGCCCGATTCTTCATACTGAAAACCTTCGCCAGACCGGTCCGCTCGCCGCTGAGCAGCAGCAGCAATTCGAGCTTCGACTCGAAATCCTTGCTGCCGAACAAGGCGTGGCCGATCAGGCTGCCGGTGCCCTTGGCCCCCAGCATCGCCAGCGCCTCTTCAGCCTCATCGCCCTCGACCGCCGCCATCATGTCAAAGAGGCGGGGTAGATTGATCGCCAAGCGCAGCGCCCCCAGCGGCTTGAACTCACGCAAGAGCGTCTTGTAAGCCTCCGTCTCCACCAGCGAATTGCCCGCCCGCTCACGCCGCAATACGGCCTTCACGTGCGCCGGCGTCGGCGCCGCGATCAGGCGGTCTTCGGTCAGACAGAGCACCAACTCCTCCGGCATGGCATCTGAGGAAAACAGTTGACCGAAGAGCTTGTCCAGCGCTGCCGCGAAGCTCTCGTCATCCGCGTCGAAGGCGCCGAGATCGAACTCATCGAAGTCTTCGTCGTTCGGGTCCTCGTCTTCGGCCCCCTCCCCGCGTGCTTCGGTGGTGAACTGGTCGATGGTGTAGGAGGCGAACGAGACCTTCTCGTGGTTGTCCGCGAGCTCACGAAACTTGCGCGTTGCCTGCTCGTAGTAGCCTTTCATCAACGCGGCGTCGCCGATCCCCGCCACGAGCACGACCCCGGGCTCGTCGGCCGGATCGGCGCGCGGGGGCGTGACGTACAGCGCCATTGGCCCCCCGAACGGGTTCTTGAGTTTGTCCGGCTCGGTGTCGAGCGACTTGGCGAGACGGTTCTTGAACTCCTCGTAGAATTTCGACAGGAGCGACACCCGCCCCCACGATTCCTTTGCATTGGGGTCTTGCATTAACTTGTAAAAGGCCGTCCTTTGAAATTCGTGGCTGAGTTTCTCGATGTCGGCGACGCCGACGTACGCCAGCGCGTCACTGGGGACCCAACTGGCCGGATCGACGGTTACTTTCCGCTCGGTTTGACCCGCTGCGCTCAGCGCGGCCGCCAACGTGAGCGTTAGGGCGATCAGATGGCGCGCGAAGTTCATGTCCGTTCCTCAGGGTGTGCGTCCAGTCGCGTCAGTGGTTTTCAAAAAAGGCGGCGGCTCGCGCTTTTGCCGGGCCGGCGGTTGCAGATAAGGGAGTCATTTTCACCCTCTGGCAAAGTTCGTGAAGCACACTGGCGCATGCTATTAGCTGTGCTCAGTGCCGGCAAGCCGGGTCAGCGGCGTCGTGACGATTGGCCCTCGGCAGGCTAGGATTCCCGAATGATATCTTAAGTCGTCGCACGGCGGCGGTCGTCGGAGAGCGCGCCCATGGAAGAAACGCCCCCTTCGCCAACCTACGAGCGACAGACTCGCCCGATGGGTGAGTCACCCTTCATGTCGATCATATCGGCGCTGCTGTTTCTATACGTCGGGTTCGGTCTGGGGCTGGTCGGCGTCAGCGGCGACCCCCTCTATGACGGATCTGTGACCGCCTTCGTATGGATGGCGAAAGTCGTCGGCATCGGCATGCTCACTGTTGCTGGATTGACCTACGCCCGGCTTTCATTCGCATGTCCACTGAACTTCGTGATGGCACTCCTCGCGACCACAGGGTGCCTGGCGGCTGGTGCCATCTGGGTCGCCTACGGAGACGGCTCCGGCTTCCTGATCCTGATCTTTGCCCTGCTGAACGGCAGCGCCGCTCGCAGCGCCTGGTTGGTCTGGCGAAAGCGCTGATCGACTGGGCTGCTCGGGACCAGGGGGCAATCGCTTGGGAGCCGCTTGCTGCTCGCACGCAGTGCAATTGTCGCGGAGCATAGCCCGATGGAACGGGTGGGCAAGCCGCCCGTGGCA
>JBHHZX010000210.1:0-7365 GCA_046758265.1 Phycisphaerae bacterium | reverse complement strand
CCGCCGCGGCAACCGAAGCCATCTCCGACGAGGAGATCGACCGCATGATCGAGGTCGAGGAGGAGGTCGAGCAGGCCCGCGAGGCGCAGCAGATGTCGGCGTTGCGGGCGGAACTGGAAGAACTCAAGGGCGAGAGCGCGGATAAGGAGTCGAAGTAGGAGCCGAGCAGCACATTAAATCTGAGGGCCGATACCCCAGGAGCAGGCCGGTGAAACGCAGGTCCCTTGCCATCACGGTTTTCGTGGTAATGGCCATTCTTTCGCTGGGATATCTCGCCCTCAGACTCTGGGCCCACTCGTTCTTGAACGCGCGGAAACAGCAAGCGACGCAGTTCGCGAAAGAGCATGGGGACCCAGTGGTAGCAGCGATTGAGCGATACTACGAACAGAATGGAAAGTGGCCGGCGTGGATACACGAGGACTTGGTGCCGCAGTACGTTGACGAAGTGCACGCTGGGTGGTTCCTGTGGACCGATCCAACGCCGCACCTCTCTACAAGGGTGTTCCCGTTTGACGACATCTTTTTGAGTTGGGACTTCGAAGAGAAGTGCTGGCGACTAGGCAGCGAAAAGCTGGAGGTTGAACCGTAGCGTGCGTTGTCGCGCTGGTGCGGCAACGAATACTCGCGCCAGCGGGCAGAAGCCATGGAATTGTCAGGATGAGCAAACCGCGGGCTGACACAACGCGGCTTACCGAAGAACAGCTCGCCGAGATTGTGCGGCGGCTGGTCGACGCGCTCTCGCCCCAGCGGATCTATCTGTTCGGGTCGCACGCCTACGGTCAGGCGCGTCAAGACAGTGACATCGACCTTATGGTTGTTCTGCCGGGGCCGGTTCCTCCCGTCTCGGTCTGTTACAGGCAGGGCTACGCCTGCCTGCGCGGCATGTGCCTGCCGATCGAGCTGCACTTCGCCAGCTTGGATGGTTTCAATCGCCGGCGCACCGCGCGAGGTAGCCTTGAGCACGAGATTGCTCAGAGAGGTACTCTTGTCCATGGGAACGAGAGCTGAAGACGTCCGGGAATGGCTGCGGAGGGCCCAGGAAGACCTGGCCGTCGCCCGCCATGCCATCGCAGACGATCTGTTCGAGCCGGGCTGCTTTCACTGTCAGCAGGCGGTCGAGAAGCTCTTGAGGGCTTATCTGGTCTGGAATGAATCGACCCCGCCGAGAGTCCATGATCTGCCGTTGCTTCTTGACGCGTGCCAGAAGCTTGACAGCTCATTCCTGGAGAAGCGTGACCAGTGGGAGTGGCTGACCGGTTACGCCATCGTTGCGCGGTATCCCTCCGAAGTGCCGCCTCCAGATCAAGAGGAAGCCCGCCGGGCGTTGGATGCGGCGGAGGACTGCTGGGGACTGGTTCAAGGTATGCTGCCGCCAGAGACGCATCCGCCGAAACGGATCGTGTAGACGGGAACGCGCACCCACATGGCCACGTTCGCGACATTCAAGCGCTTGAAGGACAAAGGCATCGCGGCCTTGAAGCAGGGGGACTACGTCGCAGCCAAGCCGTATTTGATCCAGGCCGCCGAGTGCATGATCGAGCTGGCCGAAGAGAACAAGGATTCCAAACAGCGGGCCGAACAGGAAGCCTACGCGAAAGAGCTGATCACGCTGGCAAAGGACTGTGACCGCAGGGCCAGACGCGGCGGCAGGGGCGCTGTCCGCCGTGACCGCGCCCGGGACGCGGAAGAGGGCGGTGCCGATGCCCAGGATTGGGTCGTCAAGGAAAAGCCGCGGGTTGGCTTCGCTGACATCGCCGGCCTGGAGGATGTGAAGGACGAAATCTACCTCAAGATGATCTATCCCTTCCGGCATCCGGAGCTGGCCCGGAAGTACGGCATCGACGTCGGCGGCGGCATGCTGCTCTACGGTCCGCCGGGGACTGGGAAGACGATGATCGCCAAGGCGATCGCCTCTGAGCTCGATGCGACGATGTTCGTGATCTCGCCCGCCCAGCTCATGAGCAAATGGGTCGGCGAGGCGGAACAAAACGTTCGCAAGTTGTTCGACGCCGCCACAGCCGAGAGCAAGGCGGTCATCTTCATGGACGAGGTGGAGGCGTTGGTGCCGAAGCGGCGCGGGCAGCAATCGACGGTCATGCAGCGGGTCGTGCCGCAGATCCTCCAGGAGTTGGAAGGGTTTGACCGCAAGGCCAGCCGCGCGCTGCTGTTTTTGGGCGCGACGAACGAGCCGTGGATGCTTGATTCCGCCATAATGCGGCCCGGTCGACTGGATGCGAAGGTGTACGTGCCGCTGCCGGACGCGGAGGCCCGCTTCAAGCTATTCGAGATTTACCTCGGCCAGCGCCCGCTCGACGACGACGTCGATTTCGCCAAGCTCGTGGAGCTGACGCCGGGCTACAGCGGGGCCGACATCAGGGCGATCGCATCCCGTTCGGCAAGTCGCCCGTTTTTGGAATCGGTAAACGGCGGTGAGGCGCGTAATATAAACATGGAGGACCTGCTGGCCGTCATCGCGTCCACACCGCCATCGGTCAGCCCGAAAGACGTCGGCAAGTACGAGCAGTGGGCGGCCGCCGAGGCCTGAAGGCGGCTTGATGGCTGTGGCGCAGGTTTTCAACCTGTGGGTCCACCGGTTGCAAACCGGTGCCACAGTGAAGTGTGGCACAGGCGTCCCGCCTGTGGATCTGCGGAACGGAGCGACGATCATGAGTTGCGACACCCTGAAACAACTGGCAGACCCGACCGTCGTCGCGCTATGCACTGACGGCGAGGCGTGGCCGCGCGGCTTGCTGTCGGGAAACCCGATTCCGGACAAATGGATGGGGCTGATACAAAAAGCGGACGGACGGCGGCGGTTTGTTCCGGCGGGGGAAGACCCCCGGGCGGAGCGCAGCGACAAGCTCGTCCTGGTCCGCAACCGCCCGATTACGGTACCACTTGAGGTGTCCGACTGTCCGGCGGCGCAAGGCAACCTCGTTAGTGGCACATGTGAGTTGCTGGTTCGCTGGCAAGCACGCGAGGACGACCTGGCGGCGCTGCAACGCTCACTGCTGGAAACAACGCCGCTCACGCTGCAACGTTTGGCCGATGCGCTCGCCGAAGCCGGCGGGCTTGCGACCCTTCGGCAGTTCATCCGTGAGCGGTCGGCGGCAACACTCCTGCGCGAAGATTTACGCGCTGAGCTACAGGATGCGTTGCGTGAGAAGCTGAAGCGTTTTGCGTTCGACGCGGGGATGGAGCTCGAACGCGCGGCCCAGGCCGAGTTTTCAAGTGAGACCTTCGAGCGGCAAGCAGCCCTGCGACGCGAGACGCGACAGCGCGTCGAACGTATCAAAGCAGCCGAGCTGGTCGAAACGGCGGCGCTGGCCGCAACGAAACGCCGACTCGATGACCTCGCAGACGTGCTTGAGAAGCTGAAGTCGGCTGCGGCCGCCGACACAACGCAGTGGCACGAGCTGCTGCCGGCCCTCTCGCCCGCCGATCGCGGCCGGCTGCTAGAGAACCTCTGGCGAATCACGCCCGACCAGCGTGTGGCGGCGGCGATCGTCGTCGTCGCCGGTAACGACTGCCTGTGGCTCGATCCCGCGGATCCCGAGCGCGTTACCGGGCGTGTCACACTCGATAGCGATCTTGGCGGGCTTCGTTCGGTGACGTTCTCGGCGCAGAAGCGCTGGCTGCTCGTCGGGGCGGCCAGCGGGGTTTGGGCGCTCGACGCGGACAGTGGTGCTGTGAAAAGCCGCTTCGTGGTGCCCGACGTCGAGCCGCCGCGGACTGGCTTTAACGCTGCCGTCACCGTTGGCGACCGGCTCTACGCGACGAGCTCGCAGCTCGGCTGCTGGTGCTGGTCGGTGGATGATCCGAGTGATGCGCAGCCGATCCTCGTGCCGGAGGACGGCGTGCCGAAGCGGATCCGGGCCGTCGTCGCCACGGATGACGGCCGGGTGCTCTTCGCCGCTGACGATTGCATTCACGTGTAC
Source organism: Phycisphaerae bacterium (assembly GCA_046758265.1). Taxonomy (GTDB): domain Bacteria; phylum Planctomycetota; class Phycisphaerae; order UBA1845; family Fen-1342; genus JALSRY01. The sequence goes on along the minus strand of JBHHZX010000210.1, from coordinate 3,427 downwards.
CGGCCCGAGGCCGGCGAGCTGTGCGTACTCAGCGCCGCGCCCGATGTAATCCACTGCATGACCACGCTGGAAGATAAGCTGTTCGTCGGGACCGGCGATGGGAAGCTGTTCCGCATCGACCTGAATCATCCCGATGATTGGTGGCTCGTGCAGCAGATGCCAGCGACGATCGAATCGGTGCAGGCGCGCCGCTGGACCGACCTGATCGAGCTGGTCGTGCCGGCCGGAGCCCGCGGCGTCAGTGGGATCTACGATACCGAGCACGTCGTCACGCACCTGCTCGAATCGACGACACCGATTCGCCGCGCCTGGGCGTGTGATGACGCGGTGGTCGGCTTGAACCAGTTGCGTGATCGCCTGGTTGTGATGAACGCCAATCTGCCGGGGCGAACCGGGCGCGAAGCGCGTGTCGCTCGAATGACGAGCCAGTCGATTCAGGATGCGTGTATTGTGACCAGGGTTCAAGGGGCCAAGGGGCCAAGGGGCCAAGGGGTGGAAGCATGAGCGCGCTTCCGAAGACGCCGGCCGAACTGTCACGATTGATCGACCACACAGCGCTGAAGGCCGAAACGACGGTGGAGCAGATCGATCGCCTGTGCGATGAGTGTGTGCAATACAGCTTCTTCGCGGCGTGCGTGAACCCGGTGTGGGTGGAGCGCTGCGGCCAGCGTCTGGCCGGCAGTCAGACCGTCGTCGCGAGCGTGGCCGGCTTTCCGCTGGGCGCTGCGCTGCCGGCGACCAAGGCAGATGAGGCCCGCCGCGCCATCGAGCAGGGCGCGACCGAAGTGGACATGGTGATCAATCTGGGGGCGCTGGTCGGCGGCGACAAGGATACGGTGGTTCGCGATATCGAAGCGGTCGTTTCTGCCGCCGTTCGAGCGAAGAAAGACGCCCTCGTCAAGGTCATTCTCGAAACACGGGCGCTGACCGAGGAGCAGGCCATCTTAGGCTGCCGCTGCGTAGCCGAGGCGCAGGCCGACTTCGTCAAGACTTCGACCGGATTTCATCCCGCCGGCGGCGCGACGGTCGAGCACGTGGCGCTGCTGCGCAAACACGCCGCCCCGCTCAAAGTCAAAGCGGCGGGCGGCATTCGGGATTTGCAGAGAGCCTTGGCGCTGATCGAAGCCGGCGCCGACCGGCTGGGTATGTCGACCAGTGTCAGCCTGGTCAAGGAAATGCGGGGCTGAGGATCGCGGGCGTGGCGACGAACGAGCGACAGTGCGGAAATTGTGGCGAGCCGCTGACGGCGCGCGGTGGCTTGCCGCCGCGCTTCTGCCCTCGTTGCGGCCGCCAGTTGGCGCCCGCGCCTGATCCCACGGTCAGCAGTCCTGTCGTAGCGTCCGAAGGGATGTCCACACCGGCGATCGCGTCGCTGGTCGTTGGAATCGTCGGGCTACCGACTCCCTGCGGAGTTCCGCTGGGCTTGTTGGCGATTTTTCTGGGCGTCTACGCCCGGATGAAAATCGAAGAGTCCCGCGGAGCCCTCTCCGGCAACGGCCTGGCCATCGCCGGCATCGTGCTGGGCGTCATCGCCAGCGGACTTTGGCTGGCGGTCTGCGCGGCGGCGCTGTGACGTGCACCGGGGGTCGCCGATCGCGATCGCCAAGGTCTCTATCAGCTCGAAACGAAGCTGCGGCACTTCGACACGTCCCCCTTCGCTTCATTCGGCTATACTGCGCGCGTTTGGGTCACATGAGAGGAGACCTTCATGGTCGTGGAGACTTCCGCCGCTCGCATCGTCCGGGCCCCGCGCGGGACGCAGCTTTCCTGCAAAGGCTGGCCGCAGGAAGCCGCCCTGCGCATGCTCATGAATAATCTCGACCCCGACGTCGCCGAACTGCCCGAGCAGTTGATCGTCTATGGCGGCTCCGGCAAGGCGGCCCGCTCGTGGGAAGATTTTGACCGCATTGTCGCGACGCTCAAACGGCTCGACAGCGACGAGACAATGCTGGTCCAGTCGGGCCGGGCAGTCGGCGTTATCAAGACCCACCCCGATGCCCCGCGCGTACTCATCAGCAACGCCATGCTCGTCCCCAAGTGGGCCACCTGGGACGAGTTTCGGCGGCTCGAAGCCCTTGGCCTGACCATGTACGGGCAGATGACCGCCGGCAGTTGGATCTACATCGGCACGCAGGGCATCCTCCAGGGCACCTATGAGACGTTTGCCGCATGCGCCCGCAAGCACTTCGGCGGCTCGCTGAAGGGTCGGCTGGTCGTGACCGGCGGGCTCGGCGGGATGGGCGGGGCCCAGCCGCTGGCGGCGACATTCAACGAGGCGGCCTTCCTCGGCGTGGAGGTCGATCGCAAGCGGATCGAACGCCGACTGCAAACTCGCTATTGCGACAGGATGGCTGACGACCTCGACGAGGCGCTCGAATGGGTCCTGGGAGCGCGCGACAGGGGCGAAGCGCTTTCCGTCGGGCTGGTCGCGAATATTGCCGACGTGCTCCCGGAGCTGATCGAGCGGAACATCACGCCGGACGTTTTGACCGACCAGACCTCCGCCCACGATCCACTCAACGGCTACGTGCCGAACGGGATGAGCTACGAGCAGGCCTTGGAGCTGCGCGAGAGCGACCCGGAGTGCTACATCAAAGACGCGTTCAACACCATGGCCGAGCACCTGCGGGCAATGCTCGAGCTCCAGCGGCGCGGCGCGGTCGCGTTCGACTACGGCAACAACTTGCGCGGAAACGCGAAAGAGGCGGGTGTCGAAAACGCGTTCGACGTGCCCGGCTTCGTGCCGGAATACATCCGCCCGCTGTTTTGCGAAGGGGCGGGGCCGTTCCGCTGGGTGGCGCTGTCGGGCGACCCGCAGGACATCGCCGTCACGGACCAGGCCGTGCTTGACACGTTCCCCGAAGAGGAGCAGCTCTGCCGCTGGATTCGGATGGCCGGCGAGAAGGTCGCCTTCCAGGGGTTGCCGGCCCGCATCTGCTGGCTGAAGTACGGGCAGCGGTCCAGGATGGGACTGATCTTCAACGAGCTGGTCCGGAAGGGCAAAGTTTCGGCCCCCATCGTGCTCGGACGCGATCATCTGGACTGCGGCTCGGTCGCTTCGCCCAACCGCGAGACCGAGGGCATGAAGGACGGCTCCGACGCCATCGCCGACTGGCCCATGCTCAACGCGCTGGTGAACACCGCCTGCGGCGCGACGTGGGTCTCGATCCACCACGGCGGCGGCGTCGGGATCGGCTATTCACTTCACGCCGGACAGGTCCTGGTCTGCGATGGCACCGCTGAAGCCGATCGACGGATCGAGCGCGTACTGACGGCCGATCCGGCGACCGGCATCATCCGCCACGCGGACGCCGGCTACGAAAAAGCGATCGAAGTCGCCAAGTCGAAGGGCGTGGACATACCTGGTCTGGCGTAATTCACCGGCTTGTCGGGAAGGGATTCCCCTTGGGAGGGGTGCGAGAATGGA
>JBHHZX010000209.1:0-7378 GCA_046758265.1 Phycisphaerae bacterium | reverse complement strand
GGTACCAGACGGCGCTGGTGGTCTACTCGCAGCTCTCAAGTGTCTACCTCCGCGCCTGCTACTTCAACCAGCCCCAAATGAGCAAGACCCAGGCGATGCTGCGCTATATCCTCGCCGACGGCAGCGGCGCCGTGCTGCTTGTCGCGAAAGGCAGCGACGGTAATACGCGCCTGCCGGGCGAAGTAGTCGGCACCTACGTCGAATCGGTCGGCGGCAACCTGAAGCCCGCGATGACCGCCGGCGCCGGCGTCGAAGACGTGGCCAGCGGCAACAACCCCGCCGGCGAAGTCTACGGAAAAGGAACGCACCACCTGGACCAGGACTTCTTCGCCGTCCACCGCGACGCGGCTCCATTACTGCTCAGCGGCGCCATGCGCATGCTCGACTCCTTGAAACTCGACCCGGCGGACGTGGATCACTTCATCTGGTCGATTCCGACCATGCAGCTCTACCACGGGAATATCTCCCGGGGCCTCGAACGACTGCACGCCCGCCCCGAGCAGATGAAGTTCCGCTCGACGGAGTGCGGCTATTGCGGCGGCGCCGCGATTCTGATCCATTTGGACGAGATGGTGCGCAGCGGCGAACTGCAACGTGGGCAAACGGTGGTCCTGCACTCCGTCGAGTCGAGCAAGTGGATGTCGGCCGGCTTCGTGATGCACTGGTAATCGCAATCGTAATGCCGGCGTAGAGCCGCCCCCCTGCCGGGCGATAGGCGCGCAGTGGATTCCCGACGATGGCTGGCACAAACCACGACGTGGCCGACGCGACGCCCGCGAGGCGCGGCGCGCTTTCGGCGCTGCTTGCGCGCATTCCGCTGTCCGTCCGCGCTGTCGTTTACTACGTTATTTTCTTTGTCGCCTTCATCCTGATTCTTGTGCCCTGGCTGGCGCACTTGCTGGGGGCAAGATTCCTGCCAGCCACCTGGCAGATCGAGATCGGCTGGGGTCGCGGCGTGGGGTGGCTCATCTTCGCGATCTTCTATGTGGCTTACACGCTCTCGTCGCTCGTACTGATGCGTCGCGGCCGGGGTGCCTACGTCGAGTTTGACCCACCCAAGGAGCTCGTCGCCACCGGCCCCTTCCGCTGGTGCCGCAATCCGATCGCAGCGTGTGTGCTCGGCATGATTCTCGGGGAGGCGCTGGCCTTTTGCTCGACGGGCATTTTCCTGCTCTTTCTGGTCGGGCTGCCGCTCGCGCATCTGCAAGTGGTGCTGCTGGAAGAACCGCGGCTCGAAAAGCGATTCGGCCAAACGTACATCGATTACCGGGCGCGCGTCCCGCGTTGGATTCCGCGCCCGCCCCGGGAGCAGTCGTCATGAACGCGGCGGTCACCGGCGGCAGCGGCTTCTTCGGCACGGCCCTCGTGAAAGCCCTGCTCGCGCGTGGCGACTGTGTCCGCGCCCTGGTTCGCCGAGAAGAAGCCGCGGCCGAAATGCATGCCCTGGAGGTTCAGCCACTGATGGGCGATCTGACCGAACCGGACGGCTGTGACGGGCTGGTCGCCGAAGGCGACCTGGTGTTCCACGCGGCCGCTTGGGTAGACATGAGCGGTCCTTGGGAGAGATACCAGCGGACCACGATCGAGGGCACGCGCCATTTGCTGGCCGCGGCGTTGCCTCGCCGCCCGCGGCGCTTTGTATACATCAGTTCTGGGGCGGTTTACGCCCCTGGGGCAGGCCGCGGTGGATTCTGTGCCGCCCGCACGCCAACGCGGCCGGCCTCCTACAACTTCTACGGCCGGGCCAAGTTGGAGGCGGAGCGGCTGGTGCGATCCGAATGCGAGCGGAGCGGTTGTCCCTGGACGATTTTGCGACTGGGCTTTTTGTTCGGCGCCGGGAATCGCGCCTTCCTGAACCATTTCGTCCCACTGGCAAAACGCAACCGCCTTTTTATCATCGGCTCCGGCGACAATCGCATCGCGACCCTGTATATCGACGACGCGGTCCGGGCGACCGTGCTGGCGAGCACGCAGCCGACGGCCGCCGGCAAGGTCTACGACGTCGCCAACGACGAGCCCGTCACGCAACGCGAGTTCATCGACGCCACGACCGAGGCGCTCGACCTGCCGCGCTGCCGTCGCCGCATTCGTAAACGCGTAGCGCTCGTTGGCGCCTGGCTGATCGAGCGGCTATCGAACTGGACCGGCCGCGAGGCACACATCTCGCGCGCCCTGGTGGCATTGATGAGCACCGACCAGGTGGTGGACGCGGGCCGGATTCGCGCGGAACTCGGCTGGCGACCCGAAGTGAGTTTCGCGGAGGGGATGCGCCGGACGCAGGAGTGGCATCGCCGACTGCAACGGGAGCTAGCAGCCGGCGGCGGGGATGGTCCCCCTGCGCCGGCCGCCTGTTTTTCGCGATGAAGCCGCAACGCCCGAACATCCTGCTGATCGTGGCGGACTGCGCCCGTTCCGACCGCTGGCTCGGGCCGGGGCGCCACACTCGCACGCCCAACCTCGACCGGCTCGCGGCCGCCGGCCTCTCCTGTCCCACCACCATTACCGAAAAGGCGTGCACGACGCCGAGCTTCGCGACGCTCCTGACGGGTCTGTACAGCCCGCGACACGGCGTCCACCTGGTGTGGGGCTACCGGCTACCCGAGCAAGTGCCGCTGCTGACAGACGTGCTGGCCGCGCACGGCTACCACACGTACGCCGAGGTCAGTGGGCCGCTGCTGCCCGAAATGGGGCTCGACCGCGGTTTTGAAACGTATACCTACCGGGCGCCGTGCGACCGCCTGCACACCGCATGGGGTGACCAATTCCTCGAGCGTCTCCGCACTGCCCATTACCGCGCGCCGTGGTTCGTCATGCTGCACTTGTGGGAGCTGCACCCGGAGCGCCACATCGCACCCGAATGCGACTCCCCGCACTTCGGAGCGAACGAATACGAGCGGGCGGTCTCCAGCCTGGACTTGCAGCTTGGACGGGTTCTCGCGGCGGTCGGCGACGACACGCTTATCGCCTTCACCGGCGACCACGGCGAGAAGACGACCGCTGAGAGCTACCGTGAAGGGACCGCCGTCAATTACGCTCGCAAACTGCTCGGCATCAACGAAGCCGGGGGGATGGTACCGTTCGGCGTCGCCCAGTGGGCCGGCCCCAGCGTGTTGCAGGAGTTCTACGGACAGTGCGTCCCGCTGATGCGCCGCGTACGGCTACGCGGCGCGCAGCGCAGGCCGAAGTTCGGCTTTGGGGCCCGGCTGCGTGACCGGCTGCGTTTGCTGCGCCTGACGCCCATGATTCTCCTGCAGGACCTGCTGGCGCTCGGCGCGCCGCTGAAGCTCACGCAGATGCTCCAGAGACGCGGTCTGCTCGACCCTACCCGCGCGCGCAAGAAAGTCGAACGATTCACCCGGGCGCTCGGACAGCGGCGAGTGCTCGAGATGCACATGCGGATGTGGATCAACTCGTACAAACGCAACATTCACGAAGGCCACATCATCCACGTCTACGACTTCCTGGTGCGGGTGCCGCTGGTGCTGCACTGGCCCGGGCATTTGCCGGAAGGGGCGATCCGTGCGCGGATGGTGCGCCTGCCGGACATTGTCCCGACCATCCTCGATCTGCTCGGCGTCGCTGGCCACGAATTGGGCGAGATCGACGGCCGCTCATTCAAGCCGCTGATCGAAAACCAGCCGTGGGAGCCCGAGCCAGCTTTCCTCTCCGTCTCCGGCACGCCGGTCGACCTGGAAATCCGCGGCGTCCGCACGGAAGATTACAAGTACACCTTCGGCCCGGAAAACGACGAGCTGCCGCAGGAACTATATGACCTGCGGGCCGACCCCGGCGAGACACGCAACCTGGCTGACCAGTGCCCGGATTTACGCACGGAGCTGCGCGCTCTTGCCAACCAGTTTGTGCCGGCCAGCGGTCAGTCGCCGCTGGAAGAGCTGGCGCTGACGCCCGACGACCAGCGGCGGGTGGAAAAGCAACTCCAGGAGCTGGGCTACATCGGGTAAGGAACGTGCCGACACCCGCGCGCCAGCCCCGGCTTCGCGTCTTCAAACCGCGCAACCGCCGCGCCGACCTGCTGGCGACGGTGGGATTGTTCGCCGTGGTGTTCATCACGCACGCCGGCTCGCTCGACGACGGTCTGTTCTTCGATGACTATTGGCACCGGGCGACGCTCCGGGAACTCGGTTGGGGCTTTAACGACCTCATCGAGTCCGCCACCTTCGACCTCCGCCCCGGCAGCCGATTGGCTGATCTCTGGTGGCAGGAACAACCGTTGCAGTGGCGTTACGCCCGGCCGGTCGCCATGCTGTTCATGAAATTCGAGCTGCTGCTCAGCGGCGGCAACCCGGTCGGCGTGCACGTCTGCGGACTCACCTGGCACGCGCTGACGACCGTCCTGGTCTATCTGCTGGCAACGTGGGCCATCGGCCACCGCGGCTGGGCATTCCTCGCCGGCGCACTCTTCGCGTTCCAACCGCATTCCGTGTTCGGTGTAAGCTGGATCGCCGCCCGAAACGCCTTGCTCGGCGGGTTCTTCTTTCTCGCTGCGATTTACGTTTATGCGTCGGCCTCGGCGATGCGGAATAACGACACGGCGGCGCTTCCAATCGGCCGACTACTCGCCGCACTCGTGCTATGGGGACTGGCGCTCCTCAGTCGCGAAACGGCGATCATCTTTCCGCTGCTCGCACCCGTGCTCGATCTGACCAGCGGCGGCAAGCGACTGTTCGTTCGGCGACTACCTGCGTACGCGGCTATCGGGCTGCTCGCCGGAGCCTACCTCTACTGGCGACTGCTCGTTTTCCCGGTCGCCAGCCCGCCGAACATCTACTTCACCGCGCCCAGCGGCCCGACGTACCCGCTTTGGGCAGCCGGCAAGCTGCTGCACATGCTCTTCGCCCTGGTCTTCCAGACGCCGCTGTTCCTGGGACTCGCGACCGCCGGCGCGCCGGCCTCTTCGCAGGTCGGCGTATACGGCGTGATGGCGATTCTGGTGGCGGGAGTCGCGCTGTGGTACGTACTCGCGTCGCGCGGTGTCCGCGCGCGCTGGTTTTGGCCGGTTTGGGCTGGGGCCGCGTTCGTTCCGGTCATTCCGGTGTTCGTCATGCCGCACTTTGCGTATCTGCCCGCCGCCGCCTTCGCCGTCATGATCGGTGTCATGCTGTACCGGCTGCGCGGCTGGTGGCGACCGATCGTCACGACGCTCGTGATCGCGGCTACGTTGTGGTCGTTCGGTATCTATCGCTATCTTTGGCGGGGAATCGTGCGCAGCGAGCAACTGATTTATGCTGACATCCGCACGAACACACCGCCCCCAAAGCGCGGTGCCAAGCTCTTTTTCGTCAACCTGCCGGTCGCGGGCATTTACGCCGTGGTCGCCATGCGCGAAGCCTGGGGGCTCGATGAGCTGGAGGGCTACGTTCTGACGTTCGCGCCGCACCCCCTGATGATGAGACACCCGTGTGTGGTCGAACAAATCGGCGACCGCGAGCTGACCGTCTCCACCGAACCACCGGGTTACTTCTCCGGCCTTAGTGGCAGAATGCTCCGCGACGGCATGCGGCCCGACTCAGCCCTGAGGGCCGGCACGGTGGTAAAGGGCGAGCTCTTCGACACAGCCGTGGTAGCAGGGGACGAGGATGGCATCACGAAACTGAAGTTCACGTTCCATCGGCCGCTGGACTCGGACGATTTCTACTTCTACGTCTCGTCCCCGGAGCGGCCCGCGTATCGCTTGCGATTCGATCCGCCTATCGCGTCGATTGACGAAGCCGCTGCCACCCTGTTTCAACGGGCCCGTGCGGAGGATCGGGACGTGCGCATCGCTGCGCGGGAAGAAATCGCTCGCCTGACGAGACCCCTCGCGATTCAAACCGCCAGTCCGATCCAGGCCGATCTCCGCGATCCGCAACTCGCAGCCGACGAAGCACTGGACCGGGTTGAAGCCTGCTGGCGATCGGTCGGCGCGTCACAATTGTTGAGACAATCCGCCGCCTGGAACAAGGAACATGCCCCCGCCATCCGGCAGCGCGCGCGCTACTTCCAAATCGACGATTTCGCCCGCCGCATCATTCGGTCCGACCTGTTCCTGACCGGCGACGAGGCAGAATGAATGCCGCTCGCGGAATTGTCTTCTGAAACTCACACTGCCTTGCTATCATGGCTTCTGGGCGAGAATTCTGTCTCTACAGCACGAACAGGAGGGCACTGCCATGCCAGCAAACCAGCGAGTTTGGATCGATACGCGGCCGGCTGCGCGGACGCTGCGGGGGCGAATCTGGACCGTCTGCGCGCTGGCAGTCGCAACCTCCCCCGCCCTCGGTCAGGCGACCATGAAAGCTGCATTTGTGTCAAATGACGGCAATACGGAGGGTAGCGTCACGTCGTACGTCTTCGACGCCGACGGCGCGCCGGTTTTCGTGCAGAAAGTTGTCACCGGCGGGGACGACAGTCCGGGCACCAACGCCTATACGATTTCAATCACCCCGAATGGGAGATATCTCGCGACCGGCCACGCCACTGCCTACACGCTCGAGCAGATCACGATTCTGGAAGTGGCCGCGGACGCCACGATGACCATCGTCCACGAGTATCCCGACCACCCGGGCACGCCGCTCGACATCGAGTGGATCAACGATCGCTACCTCGCCGCCGTGCGGACGGAGATAGGCACCACGAACCACGTGATCGTCTACGAGTTCGATCCGAATGCGGCGACGCTGACGGAGGTTGACCAGGGTGATTGTGGCACATTCACCACTTCGGTCGCGGTGCACCCGTCGCGCGAGTATCTCTACGCCGGCGACTCGTTCGCGTACCGCATATACCCGTTCGAGATCCACGCCGACGGCACGTTGACGCCGCTCACCAGCATCAGCACGGGCTCCACATACCCGCTCGCCGTCAGGGTCTCGCCCGACGGCACCAAGCTGTACGCCAACGGCGGCATCAGTTCCGGCAGGCACGCCGTCCTCGGCTACCACATCGCCGCGGACGGAACCCTCAGCGCCATGGCCGGCTCGCCCTTCTACTCACCCGGAGACTCGCCCAAGGACTGCGTCTGCTCGGGCGACTCGACGATCCTCTTCGTAGGGCACGGCAGCGACGCCACGGCGCGCTCGTTCCTGATCGATGGCGAAAGCGGGGAACTGAGCACGACCGGGTACTTCTTCGACGTCGGCATCCAGGGCGAGCTGGGCGACTTGGCTGTGCTCGACGATTACCTGCTGATTACGGATAACTTCTACAATGGGCGCGGCCTCTACTCCTTCGACATCCTGCCCAACGGCAGTTTCACAATGAACGGAACGCTTGTCGATTCGCAGGGCATCGGCCCACGCGAAATCGCCGGCTGGTCGCCGCCTTGTGTCGGCGACCTAGACGGGGACGGGAGCGTCGATCTCGCCGACCTGGCCGTTCT
>JBHHZX010000208.1:0-7390 GCA_046758265.1 Phycisphaerae bacterium | reverse complement strand
TACCGCCTGGCCCGCGCCAACCCCGGCTGCGCGATGTCCGTGCCTGTCCGGGCGCCGTACTACTACGGTGAGAGCACGTTTTGCGACGACCTAGAGTGGGCTGCGACAGAACTCTTCATTGCCACGACAAACGAAGCCTATTTGCAGCAGGCGATCGAGTACGCCCACCACGCCGCCGAAAGCAAGTGGATGGGCAAGCTGCGCCACGGCCACTACGAATTCTTCCCGTACGTCAATCTCGCCCACTGGCGGCTTTACCCGCACGTGGACGGGCACACCCGCGAGAGACTTGCCGGCTACTACCGTGCCGGACTGGAACGCGTCCGGCGACTAGCCCTTGAGAATCCCTACCGGCTCGGCACGCCACTCGTCTGGTGCTCGACCAACGACGTGATCGCCTTCGCGACGCAAGCCGTGCTCTACGAGCGCATGACCGGCGATCGACGGTACCGTGCCCTCGCCGCCGAGGCACGCGACTGGATCTTCGGACGCAACCCCTGGGGCGTGTCGTTCGTGATCGGCGTGCCGGAGAGCGGCGACGCGGCGAGCCGACCGCATCACCTTTTCCACAAGCTCGCCAACCACCTGCCCGTCGGCGGCCTCGTGGACGGGCCCGTCTACAAGGACATCAATGACAGCCTGAAGTTCGCCGACTTCGGCGAGGACCGCCTGGCCCGCTTCCAGTCCGATATCGGCGTCTATCACGACGTCTTTGCCGATTTCTCCACCAACGAACCGATCATCGACGGCACCGTCTCGCTGCTGCTGCTCTTGAGCGTGTGGGAGACGCCGTGATTTACCGCCTTCAGATACATCGTGCGGACGCGGCCCGCCGTCTTCTTCGATCGCTGGGCAATGCCGTCCCAGCGCGTGGCCGGGGGTGACATCCGCCCACGCCGTGGCATGGAAAAAGCTGAGACTTGCGAATACGGTGTAGTGACCGTGTTGAGCCCCATAGCTCGTTGCAAGGAGAAAGCGCCATGCCACGTCGGTTGCTTCTGGCAATACTCGTCTTAGCTGTCCCGGCCCTGGCAGCCGGACCGACTAAAGCGCCGGCCGAAGATTTCGCCTTCGTGCAGGTGTCCGACGTCCACGTCTCGCCGCACCTGGCCCGCAGCGGCGCCCCCGCCCCGTTGCGCGGCGCCGAGTCCATCGCCTGGATCTGCCGGGAGGCTGCCGAGCCGCAGGCCATGGCCCCCTTCGGGATCACTACTTCGACGCCCGCCTTCGGCCTGGCGACCGGCGACCTGACCGAGTACGGCGTCATCGACGACACCTGGTCGCTCTTCGAGCAGGCGTTTAAGTCGCTGGCGTATCCACTGTACGTAGTCCCGGGCAATCACGACAACACCTGGGTGGCGATGTACCACATCATGCGGCAGCGTTACGGCGGAGAGAACTACTCGTTCGACAGGTTCGGCTGCCATTTCGCGTGCATTTGCTCCGCCTCGCCGCAGGAGCCGGTGCCGACGATCGACGCCAAGACGCGGGCATGGCTCAAGCGCGACCTGGAGGCACTCGAGCCGGGCACGCCGGTCTTCGTGGCCCTGCACCATCCGCCTTACAGCAACGAGCTTGCCAACCCGGCTGAGTACGACACGCTCATCGACCTGCTGCGGGATCACAACGTCGTGCTCATGCTCTACGGCCACGGCCACGGCGTTAGCCATCGTAACATGGACGGCATCGACGGCGTGATGGGCGGGAGCACTTATGGCAAAAACGCCGGCTACGCAGCGCTCAGCGTGCAGGACGGCACGCTACGGGTGGCTTACCACTACTACCGAAAACCGGCAACAGGCGAGCAGCAGTCAGACGGTCCCGGCTGGCGGGCGGTGCTCGAAAAGCCCTTCAGCCGCAGCGTCCCGCGGCGTCTCTTCCGGATCGCCACGCCGCGTGCAGGTGACGCCGTCGCCGGCGAGCAGTTCGAGCTGGTTCTGGAGATGGGCGCCGAGCGCGACGCCCCAACGCTGAACAAAGTGTTGGTCCGCGTTGACGGGAACGACGTTGACGCTGACCCGGTCGCCGGTCGCCGTGAGCCAACCTGGCGTGTCAGGGGCGGCAAGCTGAGGCCCGGTTGGCACCTGCTCTCCGTGCGGGCAACCGCCGCGGATCGGGCATACGACCTCCGCACGGCGACCTTCGTTGCGGGTGATGACACCAGACCATGGGCTTGGCGAAAGGAGTTCCCTGCCGCCATTAAGGCCGGTCCGGTCATCGCGGACGAGAAGCTCATCATCGCCCGCACCGACGGCGTGGTTACGGCAGTGGACCGAAGCACCGGCGAACAACTGTGGGCGTTCACTACCGGCGCCGAGATTCTCGGCACGCCCGCCTGGTCGGGCCGGGTCCTGGTCTTCGGGTCGGGTGACGGGAAGGTCTACGCGTTGGACGGTTCGGCCGAGCTTGTCTGGACCTTCGATGCGGGGCTGCCCGTGTACGGCTCACCACTGGTCGACAGCGACGTCGTGTTCATTGGCGACAACGGCGGTCGCCTGCGCGCCCTTGACCTGGACACCGGTGCGTTGCGCTGGACGTTCGCCCGAGCTGATTACTCCATCGAGTGCCGGCCCTGCCTCTGGGGCGACCGCGTCGTGTTCGGTGCTTGGGACGGCTGTTTGTATGCCCTGCGGCGCACCGATGGCAAGCTCGCATGGAAAACGCTCGGCCCGAAATCGAGCGAGGGCACGGCGGCGCGCTACTATGCTCCGGCTGATTGCGGTCCGCTGGCGATCGACGACACGCTGTTCGTTTGCGACCGAGGCTACATCCTGGGCACCTATTATCGCGATGGCGCGTTGGGCAAGCGGCTGGACAAGGGCGTCTCCGCGATCGCTGTGGACCCATCAGGACGGCACCTTTACTGCCGTACGACCGACGACCGCGTCAGCAAGTTCAACGCGGTCGGCGAAAAGCTGTGGGAGAAGGCCGTACCCGCCGGTCGCTTCCCCGTGCCGCCGACGTGCCACGGAGACGCGGTGTACGTCTGCTCCAACCGGGGCTTGCTCAGCGTGTTGGACGCCGGCGACGGGAGCGTTCGCTGGCAGTATCAGGTGACGCCCGGCTTCTACGTTATGGCCCCGGTTGCGGTCGACGAGCAGGGCACCTGCTACGTGGCCGGCATGGACGGCACGGTCACAGCGGTGCACACGGCACCACAGTAGGACCGCCGCCGCCGAGTACCGAAAACGGGAGACGCGAAGACCGGCACCTCACGGTCGCTTCCGTTCCCTGAGGTCCTCGGCCGGCGGTTCGGAGCCGTTCCCTTTTCTCAGCGCACTGCGGTTCGCACGGCGACGCGCCGATCGGTGGTAGGATCACGTTCGCCGCGCCATACTACGCTGTTAGCAACGAGGTGTTGTCGCTCAGGCACAGGCCCAACATCCGCCACGAAAGATGGACCAGTCACTGAACACGGCGTTGCTCGAAGAGCTGCGTGCTGCGATCTCGGGCGACGTGCGCAGCGACAAGTTGTCTCGAGCGCTATACGCCACTGACGCCAGCATTTACGAAATCGTCCCCGACGCAGTTGTGCTACCGAAAACGGTTGCCGACGTCGCGGCTGCCGTGCGAATCTGCGCCAAGCATGGCGTACCGATCACGCCGCGGGGCGCCGGAACGGGACTGTCCGGGGGGTGCGTAAATCGCGGCATCCAGCTCGACTGCTCCCGCTACCTCAACCGCGTCCTGCACATCAACCCGGAGGCTCGCACTGCCCGGGTCGAGCCGGGCGTCGTCCTCGACGAGCTCAACGCCCAACTCAAGCCATACGGGTTGCACTTCTCCCCCGACGTGGCGACCGCGAGCCGCGCGACCATCGGCGGCATGATCGGCAATAACGCCGCCGGGGCCCATTCGATCGTCATCGGCCGGACGTGCGACCACGTGCTGGGTGTGGACGTGGTCCTCTCGGACGGCTCGGCGTGGACGTGGGGCCGAGACGGCAGCCATGGGCGAGACGCCCGTACCACCCTAGAGGCAAGGGCAAGGGACAGTCGGCTCGCTGAGCGTTGCGAGGAGGCGCTCGCGGCGGTCATGCGCGACTACGCCGATGAGATCAAAGCGCGGTTCCCGAAGGTCTTCCGCCGCAACGGCGGCTATGCCCTTGACCGTTTGCGGGTGGACAATGGCCGGATCAGCGCCGAGCAGGTCATCGTCGGCAGCGAGGGCACATTGTGCGTCGTCGTTGGTGCGACGCTGAACCTGCTGCCGCTGCCGAGACACCAGGGGCTTCTCGTCGTGCACTTCGACGATTTGCTGGCGTCGCTGAAGTCGGTGCCGGCAATTCTCGAACACCAGCCTGCCGCGATCGAGCTCGTCGACAAGCTGATCCTCGACGGCACGAAAGACAACCCCGCGATGCTGCGTCGCCGAGGCTTCCTCACGGGCGACCCTGAGGCGATTCTGATCGTCGAGTTTTATGCCGATGACGCGGAGAGCGTGAGCCGGCGTCTGCACAAGCTTGCCGCGGATCTGGAATCACAGTCGCTCGGGTACGCGTGGCCGATTCTGACCGAGCCCGAGCGCCAGGCCGACCTGTGGGAGGTCCGCAAGGCGGGCACCGGCCTGCTCATGTCACGCCCCGGCGACACGCAACCCTACGATTTCATCGACGACTGTGCCGTCGACCCGGCCAAACTGCACGGCTACATCACGCGACTGCACCAGATCCTTGCCAATGAAGGCATCGAACGCACCGGTTACTACGCGCACGCCAGCGTCGGCCTGCTCCACGTGCGGCCCGCGCTGAACCTGAAGACCCGCGGAGGCGTCGAGAAGCTTCGCCGCATCGCTGAGCGCGTCAGCATGCTCGTGCGCGAGTTTGAAGGCGCGATGACCGGCGAGCATGGCGAGGGGCTGGTGCGCTCGGAATGGATCGAGCGGATGTTCGGCCCCAAGCTCGTCGAGGCCTTCCGCAAGGTCAAAACCGCGTTTGATCCGCAGGGCATGTTCAATCCCGGCAAAATCATCGATCCGCTGCCGATGGATTCAAATCTGCGTTACGGCGATGGCTTTGCGTCGCAGAAGCCGCTCACCGTCCTCGACTTCTCGGCGCACGGGGGCATGGCGGGCCTGGCGGAGATGTGCAGTGGCCTGGGCGAGTGCCGCAAGCGCCTCGTCGGGACGATGTGCCCCTCGTACATGGCCACCGGCGACGAGACGCACACCACCCGCGCCCGCGCCAACGCGTTGCGCATCGCGCTGTCCAATTGGGATTTGCTCGACGGTCTCTGCGACCCGGCGCTCGACGAAGTCTTCGACCTGTGTCTGAGTTGCAAAGCGTGCAAGACCGAGTGTCCGACCGGCACGGACGTCGCCAAGCTCAAGGCGGAGTGGCTCCACGCCCGCAATCGCCGCCAGGGCGTGCCGCGGCGTAGCCGCCTGATCGCCCGGTCAATCAAGCTGGTGGCATGGGGGAGCCGATTCGCCCCGCTGAGCAACTGGATCGTGCAATCGAAGGCGGCCCGGGTCGTCCTGGAACACTCGTACGGACTCGATCGCCGCATGCCGCCGCCGAAGTTTGCCCGACAGACGTTTCGGCAGTGGTTCGCGAAGCGCGAAAAACAATGTGGCACCGGCGTCCCGCCGGTAGGGCGTAGCATCGGCGTCCCGCCGGTCGAGGGTAGCATCGGCGTCCCGCCGGTGGGCTTCCTCAACGGCAAGCCTCAGGTGGTCTACTTCGTGGACACGTGGGTCAACTGCCACACACCGCAGGTCGGCCGGGCCACGGTCAAGGTGCTCGAAGCGCTGGGCTGCGAGGTCATCGTCCCGCCGACCGCCTGCTGCGGCCGACCGCTAATCAGCAAGGGCTTGCTAGACGAGGCGAAATCGCTAGCGGAGGAAAACGTCGAAGTGCTGGCGCCGTATGCCGAACGCGGCATCGCCATCGTCGGCACCGAGCCGAGCTGCGTGTCGGTGCTGACCGACGAGCTGCCGCAATTTGTGCGTACGCCGCAAGCAAAGCGTGTCGCGGAAGCGGCGCAGACCATCGAGACGTATGTCTCGCGGGCGTCGGAGCAAAACCCTGGCACCTTGCGGTTCAAGGACGGCCGCCCGTCGCTGCTCTACCACGGCCACTGCCATCAGAAGGCGCAAACGGGGACCGCTGATGCGTTGCGCGTCCTGGCCGCCTGCACCGGCGGCGCGGCCGCAGAGATCAACAGCGGCTGCTGTGGCATGGCAGGCGCGTTCGGGCACGAGCTTGAGCACTACGACATCGCGAAGGCGATCGGCGAGCAACGCCTGTTCCCCGCCGTCCGCGCCCGCGGCGACGCCCGGATTGCCGTCTCCGGCTTCAGTTGCCGCTACCATATCGAGCACCACACCGGGGTGCATCCGCGCCACGTGATCGAATATGTCGCGGACGCGTTGGCGTAAGTGAGAGGTAGACCGACATGGATTGCTTCGAATATCGCGACGGCGTGCTGTGGTGTGAAGATCTGTCGGTGGAGGAGCTGGCAGCGCGGTTTGGCACGCCGCTGTATGTCTATTCGCGCCGAACGTTTGTGGACCACTTCGTGCGGATGCGTGAAGCGTTTGCCGCGCTCGATCCGCTTATGTGTTACTCGATCAAATGCTGCCAGAACATCCACATCTGTCGGCTGCTGCGCGAGCTCGGCAGCGGGTTCGACGTAGTCAGCGGCGGCGAGCTCTATCGGGCATTGCGGGCAGGGGCCGACCCGGCGCAGATCGTGTTCGCCGGCGTCGGTAAGACCGAGCAGGAAATCCACGAGGCGCTCGACGCGCAGGTCGGCCTGTTCAATCTCGAATCGGAATCCGAGGCCGAGCAGCTTATCGAGCTGGCCGGGGGGCGCGGCATGCTGGCCAACGCAGCCCTCCGCGTGAACCCGGACGTCGATCCGAAAACGCACCGGTACACCACGACCGGGAGGAAGGAGACCAAGTTCGGCGTGGATCTGGGGCGGGCCCGCGAGGCGTTTCGACGGTACGCGTACGCGGAGTCGTTGCGGTTGCGCGGCATTCATCTGCACATCGGTTCGCCGGTGAACGATGTGAACGCGTACGTTCACAGTCTCGAGCGCGGCCTGGAGTTGCTGGACCGGTTGCAGCGCGAGGGGTTCGAAATCGATACGATCGACATCGGCGGCGGCTATGGCGCGCATTATCAGGGCCATGAGGCGCCGACGGCAGCGCAATACGCCGACGCGATCGTGCCGTTGCTCCGCGACCGCGAACTGCGCGTCATCCTGGAACCGGGGCGCTCGATCGCGGCGAACGCCGGCATCATTGTGACACGCGTGCTGCACGTGAAACAATCGGGCGGCCGGCGGTTTGTGATTGCGGATGCGTCGATGAACGAGCTGATACGCCCGGCATTGTACGGCGCCTACCACTTTGTCTGGCCGGTGAAGGCGGGGGACTTCGCGCC
>JBHHZX010000207.1:0-7431 GCA_046758265.1 Phycisphaerae bacterium | reverse complement strand
CCCCAGTTACCGAGCAGGGTCAGGAAGTCAACCGTGTTCACGACGCCGTCGTCGGACACGAGCGTTTCGGGGCTGTCGATCATGAACTCGGCGTCGAACGTCTCGAAGCCCTGATCCAGCCCGAAGCGCTGTGTGACGGGGAACGCGCTGACGAAAGCGGCCGTGCGGTAGCCGACGTCACGCAAGACCTCCGCCAGCGTTGCGCAGGATTCGCGCAACCGGTTTTGCTGGAGTCCGTGCATGACGCGCAGGCCGTGGGTATAAGGGTTCTGCCCGGTGAAAATCGACGCGTGCGAAACCGGGGTGACGGCCGCCTGCGCGATCGCCCGCGTGAAGAGCACGCCCTGGTCGGCAAGCCGGTCCAGGTTTTCGCTCGTGGGCGCGCGATAGCCGTAACAACTCAGTCGATCGGCCCGCGTCGTGTCGAGCGTGATGACCAACACGCTCGGGCCCTCGTGCGGCGGGGAGGTGCGTTCACATCCGGCCGCGACCAGCAGACAAGTCGCGGCGCAGCCCACTTTGCAGATGCCGTTCCAATTCCGTGTGAGAAACCCGCGCACGGGGTCATCCTTTCGCAACCGCGGCCGGCGATCAGTAAAAACCTCACGATAGCGAGAGCGATATCTGGCGACAATTCCGTGGTCCAGAAAGTCGACGCGTCGAGCCGATCGCCAGTAAAGGCAAGGCGGCGGTGTGACCGCTGCGAACAATGCTGCCCGTGCTGTGC
Source organism: Phycisphaerae bacterium (assembly GCA_046758265.1). Taxonomy (GTDB): domain Bacteria; phylum Planctomycetota; class Phycisphaerae; order UBA1845; family Fen-1342; genus JALSRY01. The sequence goes on along the minus strand of JBHHZX010000207.1, from coordinate 6,704 downwards.
CGACGGAACGATTATCGGCTATGGACGGGCGGGGGGGACGAATAGTCGCCGCGGCGGGCGCGCGCGGCTTTTTTCGAGCATTTGCGCGAACGAGAGCTGGTACGGCCCGTACAGAGCGCGTCTGGTTCCTGCGTTTGGGTGGCCAGGTCTTTCAGCGCCTAACAGGATTTGTGGCACAGGCCTCTCGCCTGTAGTTTCACCGGCGGGACGCCGGTGCCACACTGGGTTTTGACAGCCGCTCTTATCCGGCAGATACCCACGATGAGACCCATCAAGATCGCGATCCATCTCCACACGCACTACTCGTACGATTCCAACCTGCCGCCGGCAGCGTTGGTCGCGGCGGCCCGGCGGGCGGGGCTGGATTGTGTGGCGATCACCGACCACGACGAAATCGACGGCGCGCTGGAAGCCCGGGCGGTGGGTGGATTGCGGGTGATCGTCGGCGAAGAAATCTCGACCGCCGACGGACACCTGCTCGGCCTGTTTCTCGAACAGCGGATTCCGCCGGGGTTGTCGGCCGAGGAAACGGCCGCGGAGATTCGCGCGCAGGGCGGGGTGGTGCTGGCGCCGCATCCCTTCTGCACGCTGTGCAACGAAAGCCTGCAAGCGGCTATGTGGCGGCTGGTCGAGCAGTTGGACGGGGTGGAGGTATACAACGCCCAGAATCCACTGCCGTGGGAAGACACCCGCGCGGCAGAATTTGCGCAGCGGACCGGCCTGCCGGTCTGCGTCGGTATGGACGCCCATCTTCGTTGGCTGCCCGCGACGTACCAGGTCATGCCTGATTTCACTGATGCACAGAGCTTCCTGCGCGCGCTGTCGCAGGCCGAGCTTCTCACGGGCCGAGTCGGCTTACGCTATTACGCCCTGATGGGGTTTCGCCAGGTGTGGAGCAAGCTGTTTCCCTGGCCGCCAGCGGGCTTCGGCGTGAAGGTGCCGCGGCGGGCGGAAATTGACGCCCAGCCCGGTTCGAGGCCCCTTGTTCAACCAACGCGCTTGGGATAGAGTCACGCCCTCGGGTCCAGCGATCTTCAATCTTTGGAGCCATCGGGTCACGCTCAGGCGAAGGAGGAGTTGTTGATGACGCCCCAGGATGTGCTGAAATTGGCGGAGGAGAAGGGAGTCGAGTTTATCGACCTGCGCTTCCTCGATTTTCCGGGATTGTGGCAGCACTTAACGGTGCCGGTCGAGGAACTGACACTGGATTCCTTAACGCATGGCTTCGGGTTCGATGGCTCCTCCATTCGCGGTTGGCAGGAGATCAACGAGTCGGACATGGTCATCGTTCCGGTGCCGAAGACCGCGATCATCGATCCGTTCTGCCAGCACACCACCCTGGCAATGATTTGCGACATTCAAGATCCGCTAACGCGCCAGCGGTACTCACGCGACCCGCGCTCGGTGGCGCGGAAGACCGCCGACTACATGCGATCCACCGGGATCGCAGACGCGGCGTACTTCGGGCCGGAACTCGAGTTCTTCATCTTCGATCACGTCCGTTACGACCAGGGCATGAACTTTGCCCATTACACGGTCGATTCGCGCGAGGGTGTCTGGCGGCGCGGCAGCAGCGAGCCGGACAACCTCGGCAACCAGTTGCGCCCGAAGGAGGGCTACTTCCCCGTCCCGCCCGCCGACAGCATGCACAACCTGCGCGGCGAAATGGTGCTGGCGCTCGAGCAGTGCGGCATCAAAGTGGAAACCCATCACCACGAGGTGGCCACCGGCGGTCAGGCCGAGATCGACATGCGGTACGACAAGCTGGTCGAGATGGGCGACAAGGTGATGCTCTATAAGTACATCCTGAAGAACGTCGCCGCCCGGCACGGTAAGGTCGTCACCTTCATGCCCAAGCCGCTGTTCATGGACAACGGCAGCGGCATGCACACGCACTTTTCGCTCTGGAAAGGTGATACGCCGTTGTTCTTTGGCGACAACTACGCCGACTTGTCGGACATCGGGCTGTGGGCGATCGGGGGGTTGATAAGGCACGCCGGTGCAGTGCTCGCGTTCACCAACCCGACTACCAGCAGCTACAAGCGTCTGGTGCCCGGGTACGAGGCGCCGGTAAACCTCATCTACTCGATGCGGAATCGCTCGGCGTTTGTGCGCATCCCGATGTACCAGCAAAACCCGAAGACCAAGCGTATCGAGTTCCGCTGCCCGGATTCGAGCTGCAATCCGTATTTGGCCTTCAGCGCGATGCTCATGGCGGCGCTGGACGGGATTCAAAACAAGATCGATCCGGGGCCCCCGGTCGATAAGAACCTCTACGACCTGTCGCCCGAAGAGCAGGCCGAGATCCGTCATACCCCTGCCTCGCTGGAGGGGGCGCTCGAGGCGCTGGAAGAGGATCACCAGTTCCTGCTGAAGGGCGACGTGTTTACCGAGGACGTGATTCGCTACTGGATCAAGTACAAGATGGACAACGAGGTGGCGGCCTTGCGCTCGCGACCGCACCCGTACGAGTTCTGCCTGTATTTCGACATCTGATCGGCGACCTGGGAGATCGTAATGGGAACGGAGAGGATGTCGCCCGGCGAAGTGGCGAAGTGGATGCGGGACGAGCATCAAGCCCTGATTGACCTCAACAAAGTCCTCCGGCAACACATCGCCGCCAGGCCCGAGATCAACCTGGCCGACTGGCTGCGCGGGTTGAAGGTCGCCTTGGAGCGCCTGCGAATGCACCTCGAACGCCACTTCGCCGCCAAGGAGGAGGACGGCTACCTGAGCGCGGTGGTCGAACAAAGGCCGACGCTCTCAACGCAGGTCGAGCACATTCGGCGCGAGCACGACGAGATTCTGCAACTGGCCGAACACATCCTGCGCGATCTGTCCGAAGTGCTGCCGGAGAATCGGCTGCTGCTGGCGGACATCTGCGCGCGAGTTCAGCGGTTCATGGCGGTGGTGGCGGATCACGACCAGCGTGAGATCATGATTACGATGTACGTGTTCAGCCAGGACATCGGCACGGAGGGCTAACCGGATAGAATCAGGACAGCGAGCCGAGCAACCGAGCGGAGATCAAAGATGGCGCGGACATGCACACTGAAGGGGAATCCGTTGAACTTGGCCGGTCCGGAACTCAAGGTTGGCGACAAGGTTCCTGATGCCACGCTCCGAAAAGACCTCTTCACCGACTTCCGGATCGCCGCGGGCCGCGGAAAAGTCCGTATCTTCAGCGTGGTGCCCTCGCTGGATACGCCAGTCTGCGCCCGGCAGACCAAGCGGTTCAACGAAGAAGCCGCAAATCTGCCCAACGTCGAGTTCTGCACGATCAGTTGCGACTTGCCCACGGCCCAGAAGCGGTTCTGCGGAGCAGAGGGCATCGACCCCGAGAGGGTCATTGCGCTCAGCGATCATAGGGACCTGAGTTTCGGGGAGGCCTACGGGACGCTGATCCCGGATTTACGCCTGCTCTGTCGGGCCGTGTTCGTGGTGGATCGCGACGACACCTTGCGCTATGTCGAGTACGTGCCGGAGCTCGGCGACCAGCCGAATTATGACGCGGTGCTGGCCGCCGCCCGCGCGCTGTAGCGACGGGTGAGGCAAGCCCTTGACAGACCGGGTTACGCAAGAGCTGCTCGTATTCGTCCAAGCAAGGGCCGTGCCGTGACGGTCGCCCCGCGGACGACCGACCGGATCACAGCCCGGCTGGGGCGAATTCGGCTGCCAGTTTGACAGCGGCGGCGACCGGGGGATGCCCCTCGGTTGAGGCACCCGAAAGCGGCGAGCAGCGGTGTCTCTGGCGGCGGCATCATAACCTCTTTTAGGAGGCCAAGATACGGGTGACCTCGCCCGGTGCCGGACGGGCGTCGAACTGGCATGGCAATTGCTCTCCAAGCAACGCGCGTATCGAAAGCGGGATTTTGTTTGACTCCCGCATTTCGCTGATGGAGAATTCATTTTGGCAGACTTCGTCGGAAGGAGCAGTTCATGGCGCGGGTTTCGATCCGTCCGCTGGGGGAGAAGGTCTTGGTCAAACGTCTGGAAGCGGAAGAGACAACCGCCGGCGGGATCGTCCTGCCGGACACCGCCAAGGAGAAGCCCAAACGAGGCACCGTGTTGAGCGTGGGTGAGGGCCGCTTGCTGGATACCGGCGAGCGCCACCCGTTGCAAGTCAAGGAAGGCGAGCAGGTACTTTTCAGTAGCTACGCCGGCACCGAGGTCAAGGTCGACGGCGAAGAAATGATCATCATGGACGAGACGGACATCCTGGCGGTGCTGGAGTAGTGCGAGGAGCGCATATGAGCGTTGAGCTGCGTCGGGCCGTCGCGCAGGCAGTAGACCTCGTCAACTCCCATTCGGGCGAAACCAGCGTTCAGCTGCGCTTCGCTGGCGACCGCTCTGAGCTCGACTTCGTCGCGAACTCGGCCCGGCTGCAGGGGGCGATATTCGAGTTTCAAGCCGGGTTCGAGACTTACGGCGGGTCGGTCGAAGAGCTGTCGGAGATCAAGACCGAAGTAATCGGTCACTGAGGCGGACCACGCGCGCTTCGCGTAGCAGCCGCGCGGGGCTGGACGGAGAGTTTTGCGCGGCTGGGGTATGCGCGCCGAGCAGGATGTGGGCCGAGCGCGGCGGCGCCGGCGGCGGTTGTGGGTGTGTAGACGCGCGCTGGAGTCTGCCAGTTTGACACCACGGCTTGTCGATGGGGCGCGACAGGCACTCTCACGGCGTTTCATAACCTCGATCCAGATAGGCAGTTAGAAAAGCTGTGCCCGGTGCTTCACCGCTGGCATGGCACGTGATGGGCATGCAGCGCCGGCTGGGACCGCTAGTGTGGGCACTGCGTGCGGGTTAGTCGCCTGGCATCGCGGTTGTGCCGGCCGGCTTCAGGTGACGAGTGTCTTCAACCTCCAGGTAACGGTCTGATTTCAATTCCGGTGGGCACAGCGTCCACCCAGCAGGAGACGTCGATGGCAGCCAAGCAGATTGCGTTTGAGATGGAAGCCCGCGAAGCGATTCGCCGTGGCGTGCAACAACTTGCCAAGGCGGTGAAGATCACGCTCGGCCCCCGCGGCCGCAACGTGGTTCTCGAGAAATCCTTCGGCGCCCCCACCGTCACCAAGGACGGCGTGACGGTCGCCAAGGAGATCGAGCTGGAAGAGGCCTGCGAGAACATGGGGGCCCAGATGGTCAGGGAGGTCGCCAGCAAGACGTCGAACGTCGCCGGCGACGGGACCACCACGGCAACCATTTATGCCGAGGCGATCTATGACGAGGGGTTGAAGAACCTGGCCGCCGGCGCGAAGGCGATGGACCTGAAACGCGGGATCGACATGGCGGTCAACGCGGTGGTCGACGCGCTGGAAAAGTTGGCCGTGCCGGTCAGGGGCAAGCAGCAGATCGCGCAGGTCGGCACTTCTGCGGCCAACCAGGACATCGAAATCGGTGACAAGATCGCCGAGGCCATGGAGAAGGTCGGCAAAGACGGCGTGATCACCGTCGAAGAGGGCAAGAGCCTTGAGACCACCGTGGACCTGGTCGAGGGCATGCAGTTTGACAAAGGTTACATTTCGCCGCACTTCATCAACAAGCCCGAGTCGATGGAAGTCGCGCTCGACAGTCCGTACGTTCTGGTACATGAGAAAAAGATCAGCGCTGTCAAGGACCTCCTGCCGTTGCTCGAGCAGATCGCCAAGTCCGGCAAACCCTTGTTGGTCGTCGCCGAGGACGTCGAGGGCGAGGCGCTCGCGACGCTCGTGGTCAACAAGCTCCGCGGCATCCTGCAGTGTGCCGCCGTCAAGGCTCCCGGTTTCGGCGATCGTCGCAAGGCCATGCTGGAGGACATCTCGATCCTGACCGGCGGCAAGCCGCTCTTCGAGGACCTCGGGATTTCACTCGACAGCGTGCAGCTCAGCGACCTCGGCCGCGCCAAACGTGTGATCGTTGACAAGGAGACCTGCACGCTCATCGAAGGTGCCGGCAGCAGCACTGAGATCAAGGGCCGCATCGAGGCGCTCAAGAACGAGATCGACGCCACCACCAGCGACTACGACCGCGAGAAGCTCGAAGAGCGCCTGGCCAAGCTCTCGGGCGGCGTGGCCCAGATCAACGTCGGCGCCGCCACCGAAGTCGAGATGAAAGAGAAGAAGGCCCGCGTCGAGGACGCCCTGCACGCCTGCCGGGCGGCGGTCGAAGAGGGTATTCTGCCGGGCGGCGGCGTCGCCGTGCTGCGCATCGACGACGCGCTCGACGCGACGTACAAGAGAGCCCGCGGCGACCAGAAGACCGGCGTCGAGATCGTTCGGCGGGCGCTGCGCTCTCCGATCAAGCAGCTCGCCGAAAACGCCGGCCTCGACGGCTCGATCGTCTGCCAGAAAGTCAGCGAGGGCAAGGGCAGCTTCGGCTACGACCTGGTGGCCGAAAAATATGGCGACCTGATCCAGATGGGCGTGATCGTCCCGTTCAAGGTGGAACGCGTGGCGTTGCAGAACGCGGCCTCGGTCGCCAGCCTGCTGCTGACCACCGACGCCCTGGTCAGCGAGATCAAGGAAAAGGACGAGGACAAGAAGGGCGCCGGCATGCCCGGCTATTGACCGACGATTTGACCTTAAATGTAGCGGCCGGGCTCCGTCCCGGCCGTGCATCAGAGCCCCGAGCGCAAGCGAGCGGGCCTTAGAAGTAACGTCCGCCCCCCGTGGCGGACGAAAGGGCGCAGCGGCCCACGCCGGTGTGAACACGGCCAAGATGTCCACGCC
>JBHHZX010000206.1:0-7452 GCA_046758265.1 Phycisphaerae bacterium | reverse complement strand
TCGACAGATCTCGCGAGGCTCATGGCCGCTCAGAAGCGGCCATGCCACCCCACCGACGCAAACTCGAATCAACAGTGAAAGCTTGGCGGGTGCCATGCCCGCTGCCTTGAGCGGGCATGTTGCTCAGGTTTCGACAGATCTCGCGAGGCTCATGGCCGCTCAGAAGCGGCCATGCCACCCCACCGTGCAAGCATAACCGCGCTCATCCCCGCCTTCTGCGCCTTGCCAATCCTGACGCTCCGCGAGCGGGAAACCGTCGAACCCGAAACGGCACTAGCGTTCAAAGCGATAGAACTGGGCTCTCCGTACGTCCGGAAGCCTTGCCCACGCCGGAAATGTTCCTTCCTGTGACTCCGAATCGAGGAATTGCCGAACGGCTCGGATCGCTTCGATTTCTCTGGCGTCCTCCGCCGTAAAGACCCCGCACTCGTCGCTGGCAATTACCAGTGAAGCATGTGCAAGCGCTGACGAATTGGGAGCGACCCGACGTAGATAGGTCATGACCGCCCTGCGGATCTCGGGACGCGTAGCCCCGTGACGGCTGGCCTGCCGAACGACCCACCCACGGTCGATCTCGTCCCGATCGGAGCTAAGGTATTTGAGGAGTTGCGATGGCTTCTGCTGAATTCTCAGGCGAACGGTGTACGAATTCAAATACCGCTGCCAATGATCCTTGAGATCCTCGTTCAGATTCTCAGGCGGCGTCATTCCTTCGAGCCAGTGGAGACATTCAACATCGCCAAGTTCGACCAGCGCGCCCAGGCCGGGGTTGAATTCCCGCTCTTCCCAGCGGCGCTTCACATCGGCGAGCAATTCGCGCCGGCCGTCAACGTCTGCAACATAAACAATTAGACGACAAGCCGTTGATAGGGCAATTGAATCCGTGTCGGGGGCTCGAATGATCTCGAGCAACCGGCGTTGAATTTCCGCGTCGTCCTGTGCGAGATGAAACACTGCCCGCACGGCTCCCCGAGCTACAAAGGGGTTCGTCCCTTCCACGCGGGCCGGACTGCTGGCAATCCACTGCAAGATATCCAGGATCTTTTCGCGGTTCGCACCTTGCTGCAGACGCGCCAGGCTCCGCTGAACAAACTTCGCATACAGCTGCGGCTTCGCACACACATCCGGCGGTGCGTCTTCTGCGCATGATGGCAGGCCCCACGAAAGCAAAGCACTGAAATACAGAAGAGCACAGGTGAAAGTTCGGGGCACCTTTAGGGAATCGATCGCGTTCACGGCGAGCCCCCACACGGACCATGTAACCTCGTCCGGATGCTATCTATACCATGCCCGCTGCCTTGAGCGGGCATGTTGCTCAGGTTTCGACAGATCTCGCGAGGCTCATGGCCGCTCAGAAGCGGCCATGCCACCCCGCCGGGGCCATGCCACCCCGCCGGGGCCATGCCACCCCACCCGGGGCCATGCCACCCCACCCGACCGACCCCCATGCGGGAACTACGAACCCGGCTCGTAGCGCAGGACGCGCTCGACGGTGTTGTCCTCGCGCATGATCAGGACGGTGGGCCGGTGCCGCTTATATTCCTCCTCGTCCACGTAGGCGAAGTGCAAAATGATCAGCGCGTCGCCGACCTCGACCAGGCGTGCCGCCGCCCCGTTGACCACGACCTGCCGCGAACCCGGCTCGCCGCGGAAAATGTACGTCTCGAACCGCGCTCCGGTCCGGCAATTGGCGACCACGACGGCGTCGCTGACACGCATGCCCGTCCGCTCGAGCAGGTCGGCGTCGAGCGTGATCGACCCCCGGTAGTCCACCGAAGCCGCCGTCACACGGGCCCGGTGGATCTTGCTATGCAGCACCTTGCGAAGCATTCGACTATTCTATCAAGGACCGTCGGCACGGAAAACCGGTCGGAGTGTCCGCAGCACCCGACAGCGCGAAGATGTGAGAACATGGGAAAAGATCAGTTCGACTACTCGCGAGACGCCGCCCGCGCGCCCCGCGGGCTCTCGCGCGCCGGGTCCCCGCGGCCGGCTGAAATGCTGGGCCCCCGCCTGACGCCCTCGCGGCCCGACGGTGGCTTCGACCCTCTACCCCGCGTCCGCGTCGGTCGAAGCGTCCGCTGCGGCTGCCTGGGGACCGTTCCAGATGCGCAGCTCAGCCACCTCGACCGTCGGCTTCAACCCGCGCTCGTGCCGGTAGCAACACCGGGTGAACTTGCGGGTCGAGCCCGGCAGCAGCGGACCCCGCCATTCGCCCTCGTCGAACGCCAGCGGCGTCGCGGCATAGGTGCGGAACTCGCGAACCGGCACGCCATCCTCGTCTTCCAATACGACATTCAGCGCCAGAACCGTAATCGTTTCCGACCCGTTGTTGACGACCTCGATCATTGTCAGGTCGCGGCCGGGCTCACGTGCCGATCTCACCGCCCGCGCTAAAACATCAACCTGTGCCAGGTAGTCGACGGCGCGGCGACTGTTCAACGTCTCGGCGAGCATCGGCGGCAAGTTCTGCTGCCACTCCGGCATGCTGGAGACCCACTCGCCCGTGATCGCAAACGCGTCGCCGACCTTGCTGTTCACGACGTGCAGCGCGTAGATGCCGAGCCCGCTGGCGCAGATCACGACCACGGTGCAAAACCCGAACAGCCCGTGACATAACGCGCTCAGAGAACCGCCCTTCTTGACAATCACAGCCGGCACGTTGCTCATCGCCGATCTCCTCAAGCTTTCCAGGCCCGGCGTCTCAGACCAACCCGGAGCCCCGCGGCTGCCAATATGTTCCCAACAGGGATTCGTCGGGCAACGCCGATTATTCGGAAAAGGCCACGCACCATAGATTTAAGCCTGGCCTTTTATACCAAGTTGTCATCATATAATGGGGCACAAAGAGTCCCCGCACGGCAAACTGCTCAGGGATGAGAGCCCATGATCGCACCGACGCGGCTGCGGACGACGACCACAATTCTCGTAACATTCCTGCTGACAAATGGTTGCGCCCCGCCTCCGGAGATCCCGACGTTGACCAGCGACGAGATGGCGCTGGTCTTGTCGGAGCTGCTCTTCTATCCGGAGGTCACCTGCGAGGAACTCCGCCGCTGGTTCGACGTGGAGTATCTGCCGCTCGTGGACACGCCCGACGGTATCGGCTTGGCGTACGAAGAGCACTGGCTGCCGATCGAGAGCGACACCGAGCTGCGGCTCTGGTACCTGCCGACGAACCTCAACCGGGGGACGGTGGTGCTCTCGCAGGGCTCGCTCGGAGCCATGCCCTGCTACCTCTTCCACGCCCGTATGCTCGCCCACAACGGCTGGTCGGTCGTGATGTACGAGTACCGCGGCTTCGGCGGCAGCAACGGCAAACCCGACATCGGCGCCATGCAGCGTGATCTGGAAACCGTGGTCGACTGGACCCGCGCGTACACCGGCCACGAACAGGTCACGCTGATGGGCGTTTCCCTCGGCGCCATCCCGAGCGTCGCCGTCACCGTCCAGCGCCCCGACGCCATCAACGGCGTCGTGCTGGACTCGCCGGTCGTGATGAGCGCCATGATTCGGCGACTGGAATTCGCCCTGCGCAGCCGGACGCAGGAATTCATCGACCGGCTGGCCCCGGAGTTCTTGACGGAAGACCTGGTCGAGTACATGCACCAGCCGCTGCTGGTGTTTTTGGGGGAGCGGGACCAGCTCACCACGCCGGCTTCGATCCAACTGATCTACGAACGGGCGGCGGGACCGAAGCAGATCGTCCGTTTTCCAGGCGTCCAGCACGCCCGCGAGCCGTTCCGCGACACCGGCACGTACACCTACCACCTCGAATCGTTCCTGTCGTCGCTCTGGTCGCAGCGTGCGCCGCTTGAGGTGGAAATTCGCGCCCCCGAAGGCGAGTAGCCACCGGCCGCCACAGTGCCACCCCGCCTTCGCACCGCGGTTCTCCAACCGCTACTTGAGCTTGAAATACCAGAACGTCACACCTGCGATCAGCGAGAGCAACCCCAGCGTCAGGCCCACAAAGCCGAGCGTCGAGCGTCGCGCCGCACCGCCGAACATGACACTGCGCAACCCCAGCCAGGTCGCCAGCATTCCCGGTATCAACGCCGGGAACACCACCAGCGCCACGACGCCCAATGTAATCGAGGAGCTCGCCCGACTGTCACGCCGTAACTTGCCGATCGTCGGGGCCGCCTCCATGGTGAACGGGGTGCCACAGGCCGCGCACGTGTCGGCGTCAATCGGGTTGTGCGCATTACAGCGCGGACACGCGATTACCGACGTCCCGTCATCACGCCGCACGATCTGCGGCGCCTGATGCCCGCTGGCGGCGTAGGCGTGCAGCGGAACCGGGCCTTCCGTCTCGCCTTCGACCAGCGTCGCCTTCTGAGGTCTCCCCGATCTAGCCTGCAGGTAGGGGACAGTAAAACGGGCGGCGCAGGTCGGGCACGTACCGCACCGGCCAGACATTCCCGTGTGCCCCTCGAGCAGACAGTCGCAGCGCGGACAAGCGAAGTTGAAGCAGCGCTTTTCCGACAGGTTCGGGCCCTCAGCCGGCACCGGACGCCCGTCGGCCGGCACGTCCGGCACGCGCATCAGACTATAACAATGCGGGCACTGCACCTCACGACCGATCCAGGCCTCACGCGCCAGCACCGCCCGGTCGCAGCGCCGGCAGAGGATGGTAAAGCGCTGGATGGATTGCGATTCCGTATCCGGCATGCTGCCCTCCAACGCGTGCGGCGCGTCCCGACGGTCGTCCGCCTGCACCAGCACTCATTTTAACCGATCGGAACCACTGCGCGAGCCGCTATACAGGACACCCGGTCAATGGTATTGTGTCCTTCACGCGAAACGGGGCAACCTGCGGCGTGGGGAGAATTCTTGCAGCGCGCCATCCATGCAACAATCTGGGCTTTGCTACCGTCGCTGTTGGCGGCGACGAGCGGGTGCAAGCTGTTCGCGGCGCCGTGGCTGATGTGGGCTCCGGAACCGACGAAGCTGGTCCCCGCCGAGTTCCCCTACCTGCAGGGCAAAAGGGTCTGCGTCGTGGTGTGGGCAGATCCGGGAACGCTCTACGAATATCCGTTTGTACCGTTGGAGGTTTCCGAACACGTCGCGGCAGCAATGAAACCGAGCGTGAAGGGAGTCTCCTTTGTCCCCAACCGCAAGGTCGTCGAGCTGCAACGTAGCGATGACGACTGGGACCGCAAGGATCCCGCCCTCCTCGGAGCCCGCTTCGGCGCCGAGCGTGTGCTGATGATCGAACTGACGCAGTACACCACGCGCGAGCCGGAAAGCCCGCACCTCTACCGCGGCCGCATCGCGGCCAACGTGAAGGTATACAACGCGCAGTACCGAAACTCGGAGCCGGTCTTCAAGAAGCCCGTGGAGGTCGTCTATCCGCCGGATTCGGTCGGACAGTGGGGATCCACTGACCAGAGCATCCGCAAAGCTACCATGGAAGCCTTCGCCGCCGAAGTGGCGGGCAAGTTCTACGACCGCCGCGTGAAGGTGAAGTAAGATGATTCGTGCGCGAGCCGGCCTGGCCACGCTGGTGGCGCTGCTGGGCCTGACGACCGGCTGCCGGTTGCTGGGCCCCATCGTCTACTACTTTCGCCCGCCGCAGATACAGAAACCCGAGTACGAGTTTCCCCTCGACAGCCGCGTCGCGTTCGTGATCGAGGCTGCCCAACCCCGCTACGAGAACCCGGTCTTCAATCAGGCGCTGTACGAACGCGTGACCCAGATGCTGCAAGAGGGCAAGTCGCGGGCGACCATGTTGCCGCTGCGCCCGGTCACCGACCTGCGCCGCACCCAGCCCGACTTCGACAAGTGGAGTCTCCAGAGAATCGGCCGGGAGTTGCAGGCTGACTATGTCTTGTACCTCCGAATCGACCGGCTGGTCATCCGCCAGACGCCGGACTACCCCATTCTTACGCCGGCCGTGGACCTGCGTATGAAGGTAATCGGGGTCAACCAGCCAAGCGTGCACGCTCGTCTCTGGCCGGAAGCGAAGGAAGGTCGCCCGGTGAATTGCACACGCCAGACCGCCGAGGCCGCCGACACTGACCCTGACGCCACCGATGTTGAAGCAAGGAAGCTGGGCTACGATACGGCGTACTACGTCTCGATGCCCTTCATCGAAGTGGATCTCGAAAAACCGCCGCCTGTGGAACGCTGATGGTGCCGGCTTCCCGCTCGACCGCGGTCCGACTTCTGCTACTGGCCCCGGTGGCGTCGCTCATCGTCGCCGGCTCCTCGCTGCTCGGACCTACGCGGCTCGATTGGTCTGAAGTGTTCCACCCGGATCAGGACGCCCAGAGCGGCGCGACCAACGTCTTTTGGACGCTGCGCGTCCCGCGGGCGCTGCTGGCGGCTTGCGCCGGGGCCGGGTTGGCGCTCAGCGGCGTCGTGCTGCAAGCACTGTTCCGGAACCCGCTGGCCACGCCTTACACGCTCGGCATCGCCAGCGGCGCCGCCCTCGCGGCCGCCCTCGGCTTTCTGTTGAAGGTCGGCGGATATTGGCTCGGCGTGCCAATCCGGTCGCTGTTAGCGTTCGGCGGCGCCATCTCGGCCATGTGCTTTGTCTACCTGATGGCACGGCTGCGCGCCGGTCGCGATATGACCCGCCTGCTGCTGGGTGGCGTCTGTGTTGCCTACATGTGCTCCGCCGGCGTGCTACTAGTCACGTTTCTCGCCGGCAAAGCCGTCACCAACGATATCGTGATGTGGATGATCGGCTCACTGGCGATACTGCGACGCGCCGCCGCGGCCGAGATCCTGGTCGTGCTCTTGCCCGCCCTCGCGTTCACCCTTTACGCGCACCGCGCGCTCGATCTGCTCTCAATGAGCGATGAATTGGCCGCCTCGCGCGGCGTCGCCGTCGGCCCGATCGTCTGGACCTGCTTCCTACTCGTCGGCTTGCTGACAGCGGTAATCGTCGCCAACTGCGGACCGATCGGCTTTGTGGGCCTGATGGTCCCACACATCGCCCGCGCCCTCCTGGGCCTGCAAGCACTCCCGCTGGTGCTGGGCTCGGCGTTGATCGGCGCCGCCTTTCTCGCGGCGTGCGACGGCATCGCCCGCTCGCTTTCGGTCTACGAGCTCCCGGTCGGGGTCATCACCAACATCCTGGGCGCCGCGTTCTTCTTCTATCTGCTGGCCACCCGCGACGTGTCGTATTCCGCGGGAAGATAATCAGAGCCCGGAGCGCAAGCGACGGGTCGTCTCGCAGAAGACGCCCGGCGCGAAAACCCCGCGCTTGCGCCTGGGGTTCTGCTCAGCGCTCGGGGCTCTGATCGGCATCGTCGGAGCGCTGTAGGAGCAGGATGCGCATCCTGCCGAACGTACGCTCATCCACGCACTTGAGCGACCGCGGTGCATCGACAGAGAGCTTGCGCGAGGCCGCCTGCCGGAAAACCACCAGCCCCTCCGCCGACAGCCGCGGCGCCGCCCGCTCCAGCAACGCGATCACACGGCAGGGCTCGGCAACATCACGAT
>JBHHZX010000205.1:0-7502 GCA_046758265.1 Phycisphaerae bacterium | reverse complement strand
CGAGATGGACTTCAAGCGCATCGCTGGCGGCGTGCTCATGCAAACCCGCGACCTCGTTGGGCTTAATGAAAAGCAGTGGAGGGTCGTCACCGACCGTAAACCGACCGCGCAGGAGACGGCCGACCTGCGGCTGGCGTGGCTGGTCTGCAAGCACACCAAGAGTAACGCGATCTCGATCTGCAGGGACGGCATGCTGATCGGAAACGGGGCCGGACAGATGAGCCGGGTAATGAGCTGCCGGATCGCCACGTGGCTCGCAAAAGAAAACGGGCACGAAGCGAAGCTGACGGGCGCCGCAGCGGCCTCGGACGCTTTCTTCCCCTTCCGCGACGGACCGGACCTCCTGGCCGATGCCGGCGTCACTGCCATCATTCATCCGGGCGGCAGCAAGCGCGATGAGGAGGTGATCGCGGCGTGCAACGAACACGGCGTCGCAATGATTGTGACGGGGACACGGCATTTCAAACACTGAGACCCGAGGCGATTGCACCTGGCACGACCACAACCCGGCTGACACGGCCGTGGCACCCAGAAAAACTTGTCATACCGGGCGCGGCTGTACCTGCCGTGGCGCACTCACACCAATCCGACCTGCGGCACGACGCTCTCAGCCGGGGGCACGCTCCGATCAATCCGGCCGCGCGGATTCTGGCGGGGGAAAGCCGTCGGGCAGGTCTTCGGGGGCAAGGTCGCGGTCGATGCTGTATTGCTCGTTGAACCAGCGGCCGAGGTCAACCAAGCGGCAGCGCTCGGAGCAGAAGGGGTAGAGGCGGGGTAGCGGTCCCTCGTAAGCGACTGCTTTGCCACAGATTGAACACGAAAAGGTAGTCATCCTCTGCGTTGGGTCGTGGGGATGCGGCTCGACCCTGCTCACGGGAGCTCGCGCGAGCCTCCGGGGGCTGGTGCGCCGTCTGGTGGTTAGAGATACTCCGTGACGTATTCTTCGAGTTTGCGCTTGGCCTCCTTTTCGATCTGTCGCACGCGTTCACGCGTCAGCCCGACGGCCTCGCCGATTTGCTTGAGCGTCATGCGTTTGCCGTGGCTAAGCCCGTAGCGCATCTTGAGCACGAGCGCCTCGCGCGCGGTAATGCGTGAAAGCATCTTTCCGACGAAATCGGCATCGGACTTCGAGAAGACGGCGTCGTGCGGCTGCGGGGTGCGCGTGTCCGGCAGCGTGTCGGTGACCGACGTGCCGTCGTCCCCGGGAGCAGACTGGGTCGGGCAGGTACAAGCGCGGATCGCCTGCGAGATTGCCGCCGCCTTGCGCGGCGAAATATCCATGTGCACCGCCAGCTCATCGATCGAGGGGGGCCGGCCGAGCTTCTACTCGAGCTCGCGCATCGCCAGCCGCAGATGCCCGATTTGCTCCATCAGGTAGCTGGGGATATGGATCATCTGGCTGGCGTTCTGGACGGCGCGACGGATGGCCTGATCGATCCAATAGCTGGCGTAGGTGCTGAAACGAGAACCGACGGCCGGGTCGAAGCGGTCAACGGCGTTCATCAGGCCGACGTTACCCTCCTCGACCAGGTCCTCCATCGGCAGCCCTCGGTTGCGGAAGTTTTTGGCCACACTGATAACCAGGCGCAGATTGGCATGGACCATGCGGTCGCGGGCCTCGGCGGCCTCCCGCTGGATCTGCTCGTGCTCGCGCAGGCCGATTTCGTCCCGCGCCAAGCGCTCCTCCGCCTCGGCCGCGTCCCGAATCTTCCGGCCGAGCTCGCACTCCTCCTCGGGGGTCAGCAGGGCGTACTGTTTGATCGCCCGCAGATAGTCGCCCAGTGCCGAATCGAGTTTCGAGGCCATGCGCGTTAGTTCCCTCGGGCGACGGCACCCGGATTTGAATAAACCTGAACGCAGCCGTCAGCGGCGGCGGAAAGGTACCGCCAATCGTATCGGCTCACGGAATACCCACGTTGACCACTTCCGCACTATAGCGAAGTCCGCGGGGCAAGGCCAGCCATTATCAGGCCCAACCGCCGGCGTTAGCGACCCGCACCTCACCCCCAGCGCTCGACGAGAGGATGATATTCGCGGTTCACCTTCCTGGCCGCTTTGCCGGGAGCACGTCCGCTGCGCTGAGCATGCGTCTGACGAGGGCGAGCGGGAGCCCGACCACGTTCGAGAAGCTCCCCTCGACGCGCTCGACCAGTCGGTCGCCCACGTTCTGGATGCCGTAGGCGCCGGCTTTGCCGTCCCAATCGCCGCTGGCCAGATAGGCCCGGCGCTCTTGGGGCGCGTCACGCATCCAGACCAGCGTAACCCCATGCTGCATGATTCTCTGGACGGTTTCAGCGCGGCGAACGAGGCACACGCCGGTGATGACCTCCGTGGCGCGTCCGGCCTGGAGTTCGAGCATGCGGCGGGCGTCGTGAACGTCGCGCGGCTTGCCAAGCAAGCTCCCCGCGCACACCACGATCGTGTCGGCTCCGAGCACCCAACGACCGCGGTAGCGTTCGGCAACCGCGCTGGCCTTGAAGTAAGCCAGCGCCTCGGCCCAGGCGCCGGGCCCAATTCTCGCCGGTTTGTCCCCGGGCTCCCCCAACGGGCAGGGGTGTACGTCGAATCGCAAGCCCAACTCGACCAGTAACTTCCGGCGACGGGGGCTTGCGGAAGCGAGAACGAGCCGTTCATCCGGCAAAACCGCGCTCCTCTCGTAATCGTTTGACCAGGCGTTTGACGCTCATTAGATAGCGTGGCATGGCAACGGTCAAAAGAACGTCGCCAAAGTCGCAAGCACAAGCACTGATCTCGCGTCCCCATCGTTTCGGCGCGCACCTGTCTATCGCCGGCGGCATGCACAAGGCGCTCGGCGCCGCGCTGCGGCTGAAGCTGGGCACTGTACAGGTCTTCGTCAAGAACCAACGCCGATGGGAAGCGGCGCCGTTCAAGCCCGACGACCTCACACGCTGGCACGAATTGCGCGGCACGCCCGGCTTCGGCCCGCCGATCGCCCACGCAACGTACCTGATCAACCTCGCCTCCGCCGACGAGGGGCTGTACGAGAAAAGCCGCCGGGCGTTCGCGGAAGAGCTGCAACGCTGCCAAACCTTGGCGATCCCTTACCTCGTGGTCCACCCCGGCGCCGCCGGCGAACAAACGCCGGAACGTGCGCTGGGGCGTGTGGCGGCGGCGCTCAATCACATTTTCCGCGCGCACCCGGACTTGAAAACCAGGCCACTGCTCGAGACGACTGCTGGTCAGGGCACCACGCTCGGCCGCAGCTTCGAGGAGCTCGGCGCGATTATTGGCGCGCTGGACGAGCCATGGCGCGTCGGGATTTGTATCGACACGTGCCACG
This sequence comes from Phycisphaerae bacterium, assembly GCA_046758265.1. Taxonomy (GTDB): domain Bacteria; phylum Planctomycetota; class Phycisphaerae; order UBA1845; family Fen-1342; genus JALSRY01. The sequence goes on along the minus strand of JBHHZX010000205.1, from coordinate 4,201 downwards.
TTTTTGCCGCCGGCTACGACCTTCGCGAGCCGGACCAATACGAAGCGCTGGTCACCCAGGCCAAGCGAACGGTGGGCCTGAAACGTATCCGCTGTTGGCATCTGAATGACAGCAAGGGAGAGTGCGGGTCGCGTCTTGACCGCCACGAGCATATCGGCCGGGGGCGCATCGGCCCGGCGGGCTTTCACAACGTCTTGTCCGACCGGCGCTTCCACGGGATTCCGATGATTCTGGAGACGCCCAAGGGTGAAAACGAGAAGGGCCGCGACTGGGACCGCGTCAACGTCCAGCGTCTGCGCACGATTGCGTCACGGGCGGCAGCCATAAGGTAGCGGCCTGCGTCCCGCAGGCGGCGTGGCGACGAGACAGTACTCGATCTGCGCGAGCGGCGCGAGGTGGGCCGCTGTGCGCGCCTCCTTGTCGAAAGAGATTCCGAAGCGAGTATACTATGCGGTCCCCATGGCCGCAGCATTTCATGGGGGGCTCCGGAGCAACACGGAGCCGAGCCAGCACTGCAGCAAAAGGAACCGTACATGCCCCACGGCGAGTTCACCTACCGCACCGCGGCCGAAGAAACCTGGCGGATCTTCCGCATTATCGCCGAGTTTGTCGAAGGCATCGAAGAGATGTCACACGTCGGGCCGGCGGTGTCCATCTTCGGTTCGTCACGCGCCCCCCCGGACGACCCGTACTACCAGCAGGCGACCGAGCTGGCCAGGAAACTCACGAGACACGGGTTTACAATCATCACGGGCGGCGGGCCGGGGATCATGGAAGCAGCCAACAAGGGGGCGTTCGAAGTGGACGGCACCAGTGTGGGCCTGAACATCGCGCTGCCAGAAGAGCAGGTCCCAAACCGCTACCAGAACGTCTCGCTGGACTTCCACTATTTCTTCGCCCGCAAGGTGATGTTCGTCAAGTACGCCTCCGCATTCGTTTGCTTCCCCGGCGGGTTCGGGACGATGGACGAGTTCTTCGAGTCGATGACGCTGATCCAGACGGGCAAAACGCCGGCCATGAAGGTCGTGCTGATCGGCCGGGCCTTTTGGGACCCGCTGGTGGACTGGATCCGCCAGGCGATGCTGGAAGAGCGGGCCGCCATCTCGCCGGGCGATCTCGATCTGTTCAGCGTCACCGACGAGGTGGAGGAGGCCGTCGCACAGATTTGCGCCCACTACGAAGCGGAAAAGAAAGCTGCCCAAGCGACCCGCCGCATGACCGCCGAGGGCACGGTCTACGGCATCCCTCCCAAGGAAACGCGCAAGCGCCACGGCAGCCGTCGCTGAGAGCGCCCAACAGGACTCGTCACCAAGAGCCGCAGGCTTCAGCCTGCGCGGTGCCGACCCTGCTGCCGGACGGCGCCCGGCCGCGATCAAACAGGTACGTCGGCAGGCTTTTGATCAGCCCCCACGGATGGTACAGGCTTTCGATTTCGCCTCGGCAGTTGTACCAACAGGCGGTGCAGCGGCTGGGCGTGCCCTCGGCATGCAGCCGGCCCACGATCTCGCGGGCGGAGTGCTCGAACAGGTTGGCGACGGGGCAGGCGCGTTTTTCCACGCAGACCGCGATGTCACCGGTGGAGTCGATGTTGAAAAACCCCCGTCCGGCTTTGCAGCCGCGCACCCCGCCGTTGAGGGCCTGGTCGAAGCGTTCGAGGAAATAGGGGTTGCTGAGGAAGTTGGGATGTTGCCGGCGCAGGTGGAGCAGATATTCGCTGACGCTCGCGCCCTTGTGCACGAAACGCTTGCTGCCGGTCTTTTGCGCGCAGTACGGCTGGACCATGAAGTAGGCCCCGCGGCGGGCGGCCATCTCGATCATCGGCTCGAGCTGATCGAGGTTGTCCTCCAGCAGGACGCTCAACCAGTTGACGCGCTGCCACTTGTAACGGCGAGCGCGACCGAAACGCTCGACCGCCGCCAGGGCACGCTCAAACGCGCCCGGCCTGCCGCGTTTCCGGTCGTGCCGCTCGGGGTCGGCGTAATCGAGGCTGATCGAGACGCCCCACAAGCCGGCGCCGAACAGTTCCTCCGCCAACTCTTTGGTCACGAACCAGCCGTTGGTGGTGAGGAAGGTGAAGTGGTAGCGCCCGACCGCGCGGACGATATCAACGATGTCGGGGCGGATCAACGGCTCGCCGCCCGCCAGAGAAACCAGGAGCGTACCCAACTCGGAGAGCTTCTCGGCCCCGTTTTGGAATTGTTCGAGCGTCATTTCGGGCGCATCGCCCATCGGGTCGCGCCAGTAGTGGCAGAAGTTGCACCAAAAGTTGCAGCGGTAGTTCACCTGCCACGAGCACCAGACGGGATAGCCACCCGACCACGCGCGAAACAATTGTAGTTTCTTGTGTACCGGCGACCGCGCCACGTCGCTCTTCCTCAGCCCCGTCGCTGCCAGCATGTCGACCAAGACGTTGCGCACGGCATTGTCGGCCGGCGCAGCCGGCAGCGCGGCGGCTTCAAGTCCGCTCCGGACGTCCCAAACGGCTCTGACGAGCACCGCCATAGGATAGAGTCCCGGGCCGGTGTTGAACAGCAGGGCGAAAGCCAGCGTCCTCTCGGACAACATCCCGCTCTGCAAACCGTCTCTGGAGTTGTCGTAGGTAACGTTGGCAACCCAGCGGGACCCAGTAGAACCGAAGACGCCCCCGCCCATGTTCTGGAAGCCGACGTTGACGGGGACGACAATGTCGTCGGCAAAGAGGGTCTCTAAGAGCCTATCTCACAACTGTGGCACAGGTTTGTAACCTGTGTGTTCACCGGTTGAAAACCGGTGCCACAGGGGTTATGGGATGGGCAATAAATATGCTTCAGCCAGCGCGAGACCGCCGAGTGCCTGGGACGGGACGGAGCCACTTGCAAAGAAGATAATGTCGAGGCCGTCGCTGCGCTCACCGTTGTCAACAATCACAGCTGGCCGATCTTCAAAAGCGGCGAGGTGAATCTCGGCGTACCGCCGCAAATCCTCAGGGGTGAGGCCGGTCAGGTCGCATCCGCAGATGAACTTCCATCGCTGTTCGGTTTGAATTTCGATCTAGCTGCCGTCGCAGTAAAGCGTGCTGATTTCGGGCTTGCCTGGGATGATGCAGACGGGGCCGTGGGGCGGGTGCCGCAGCGCCTCAATGGTGTTCTGCTCGTGACTGCTTCGGTATTACGCCATCCTGGGCGAACGCCCCTGCCGCGACCACCACCATCACCGCCGAGAAGCTGAGGGCACGAAAGAGTCGCACACACCGTGCGCACTCGCTGTTAGAGCTGAAGAATCTCAGATAGCTCCCACGAAGCGACTCTGACTCGAACGACCTAAGAAATTATATCCGAACGGCTTAGCGATGTGAAGCGCCTTCCGGCAGCAGGGCTGCTGACTGTCGATGACGGCCGGAGTCGCCACGCCGCCGCCCTGCCCAGCAACCGCGCCGATTAGACGCGCTTAGCGCCGCGTTCGACATCCACCTCAACTGCTCCCCCCCGCCGCTCGCGCCGTGTCATCGAAGCCGACGGCACCACAGTTTTTTTGCCTTTTTCACGCTAGCCACGACGGACACTGCTGCCAACGCTCTTGGCCCGTCGCATCGTACTAACCCTTTTCGCTAAAGCACTTCGGCCTCACCTTGCCACACGACACGTCAGGCGGGACCGGCGCACCGCGGAACCGTCGTGCTCCTGGCCGGCGATTGTTCCCGTCGCGTGTCGCGGGTGCGCTGCGAGGCAATTCTTCGCGGCGTTGAATAACCCTCGCCACTTTCTCGTCAAATCAAGCGAGTCGCGAAAGCGACGGCGGCCAACGCGGCGGAGCACGAACAAGGGAGAAAACGATGAAAAAGCTGACTTGCATGCTGCTGCTTGGAGCAGCCCTCTTCGCCCAGAGCGGCTGCGACGACGTACTGGAAGGCTTCAGCCTCGATCTCGGCTTTTACGGCAGCCCCGGTTACTACTGGTCCGGTCCCAGCGGGTATTACGAGGACACGTACGTCGAGGAGTACTGGTACGAAGAGACCTATTACGAGGAGTCGTGGTATGCCGACGACTGGTACGTTTGGCCCTGGTAGAAGCGAGGAACTTAAAAACCAGATGCCCCACCGATGCGCTACCCCGGGTGGGGCATCCGCCTGACGCCTGGAACGACTGCCACGGGGCGCGCGCCCGATGTCCGCCACCGCCCTCCGACCCTCGGCTGCAACCCCACTCTCGACGGCAGCGCTTGG
>JBHHZX010000204.1:0-7514 GCA_046758265.1 Phycisphaerae bacterium | reverse complement strand
CTACACGTACGACGTGGAGCTTGAGCAAGGCCAGATGGACTATCCCACCCGCAACAACCGGCTGCTATACTACGAGCTGTACGATATGAGTCAGACGCCGGAGAAGCTGCTGCGGACGGTGACCTACACGTACTGGGAGACCGGCGAGGCCTCGAACATCACGATCAAGGACGAGGACCCGACGGGCGGGAACGACCCGGCCTACGACTGGTACCACGACCTCGCGCTCTATTATGAGGGCGGGCGGCACACACTCCGGTTGGGGCTGTGGGACCGCTGGAAAGATGGACACAGCAATTACGAGCGGCTGCACGCCCGCGAGTTCCGCTGCGAGTGGGCGATCGGCGGCCCCCGGGAGCGCTACCTGACGGTGGATTACGACCCGTCCGCCTCGAATGACCCGAACAGTTGGGCGCCGATCGAACCGGTTCGGCTAACGGACTACCTCGGGCCCTACCCCCACGCGGATGCCAACGTCACGGGCGACGGCAAAGGCGGCTGGACCGTGGCGGGATCGCTACGCTACCTGTTCCCCAGCGCGCAAGAGACGGTCGGTACCAACGAGACGCAGTACTACCACGGCGACCTGATCGGCTCGACCATGCTGACCACTAACGATGTGGGTGGGGTGGGCGTCTCGCCCGCCGTCACCTACACCGCCTTCGGCGAGATCCTCGATGCCAGCGACAGCCCGGGCGGCTCACTCTCGCCACGTGAGGATGTGCATCCCCTCAAAGTTGCCGAGATCACGGTAGTGACGATCCACCCATTGGGCGAACGCGCTGCGCGGCGGCGCTAACAACGCCCGCAGGTCGCCCACCGAAATCACGAACATGGCCGGCGGCCCCCGCCGAATATCGGCGATCGCCCCATCAATAATGAACTGCGCGAACTGACCGACCTGCCCCAGCTTCTCAAGCGTCGCGAAGCGGGACGGCGAGTGCCGGTAGGCAAAGCGGTAGGTGCCCGGGCTCCAACCCCATACGTAAATCGTGTCGTGCGGTCGCGTGCGGCGTTTGATCTCCGCCGCCTGCACCTCATACGGCGCCGGATGCTTGCGCCGCAGTGCATACCAGTGCGGCTTCTGGAGCCAGCAGCGCCGCGCCACCCCAACGCTGTCGTCCCCCACTCCCAGTAGCACCCAGAGATAGATGACGACCACGACGGCCATGGAGGGGCGTGCGACGATCCGTCGACCCAGGTCGCCGCCACCCAGCAGCCAGTGCAACGGGTACAGCGCGAGCAATCCGAGCGGGGCCAGTGTCGTGGCCAGGTGATATGCCAAGCGTCCCGGCCCGACGCACGCGAGGTAGAAGGCGACCAGCAGCCAGAGCCAAAACACACCGACGCCCTCCCTGCCCACGCCAGCCGCCACGGTAGGTCCCACCCGAACCCAACTTCGCAACGCCGCCAGGACCAGCCCGACGCCAGCGACCACATACAACCCGTACAGCGGCGGCAATTCCGCCCAGTACGGCGCGAAGGCCCCCCGCGACCCGAGCCAGGTGGCGTCGTTTACCGCGAAGTACGCGCGGTTGAATTTCCAGATCGCGAAATAGGCTTCGCCCAGCGCCCCCTGCGCAGCCAGGGCCGCCGCGGCAATCCCAGGCAACGTGGCGGCCGCGGCGCCGGCGACCACCCAAGGCACCCACCACGGCTTTGCCGGGTCCCGCTCCGCTCCGACGCGCCGACGACTAAGCTGCGACCATGCCAAGTGCAGCGCGCATGCGCCCAGCGCAGCCAGCCCCGACTGTTTGAAGAGCGGCGCCGCCCCCGCGAACAGTCCGCCGAACACCAGCCAGCGCAAGCGCCCGCTCCGCCGCCAGCGCAGATAACCCAAGACCGCCAGGATCTCGCACGGGACGACGAACGTCTCGGTGCGATTACCCCCGCATTCGTAGCGTAGGTGTGTCAGCAGGACGCAGCCGGTCGCCAGCGCCGCCAGCCACAGGGAGCGGTGGTATGCGGTGCGGGCCACGGCGACGAATCCGACGATCGCAATCGCCACCGCCGCGGAGCAGATCAGAAGCTCACGTCCCAGACCGGGCCCGCAGATATAACACCCCAGCGTGTTGACCCACCACGTTCCCGGCGGCTTGTTGTTCCAGACGTCCAGATACGGGCGGGCTCCCTGCGACACCCGCCAGCCGCAGTATGCGTAATAGTGACTGTCGTTGATATTGGGACGCCAGTGCACCGCCGACTGGTTGAAGAGCAACGCCGCCCCGGTGAGCAGACCGATCGCAGCCGTCCGTACAGCGTCCGCGCGCCATCCCGTCGGTCGACGTTGTGTTCCGCCTGTCGTCACGACTGGTCTGCCCCGCGGCCACAGGGCGTGTCGAGATTGGCGGCTCATCGTCGCTCGGACGCCCCACCCCGGAGCAGGAGCGCCAGCGCCACTATCATCAGCACGCCGGACATCGCCATCACAATTGGGCGGGTTTCGTCAAGGACGAAGACCGAGAGGAACGGGCTCGTGCGAGCGGCTTGTTCGACCCCCGTCGCCAACGCGTCGTCGCGGCCGGCGGTTGTAGGGGCCGGTGCGGCGGTGGGTTGGTTCACGGGGTTGTCAGGCGTGTCGATCCGGATGATTTCGACGCCGGTCGTCTCGATGCCGAGCTCTTTGCGCGCCAGGCGTTCGAGGTAAGCCGGATCGTCCTGCAAATGTTCGATTTGCTTAGCCACGCGTGTCAGGCGTTCTTCGAGTTTCGCGATACGGTGCCGGGCGGCGATGTGGGCTTGCCGCAGCGCACGGACCTCGAGCCAGGGCGGCAGAAACAGGCACGCGAACAGCGATGCTCCGCCCCCGAGGAACATTAGCCCGCAGAGCAGTCTTGTTGCGTTGTTCGAACGTGCCATGCCGTGCGCCGTTGCCGTCCCTGTTTGTCGTTCGGAGCGAAGCAAGGCATCCAGCGGCGTGTGAGTCGCGGCCAGATTCCTCAGTCGCTGCGCCTCTTCGGAATGACAACTCGTGCTCATTTAACCGCGCGACCAGAAGCGGGCGCCGAAGACCCCCTCGTCGCCGAGCTCTTCCTCGATCCGCAGCAGACGGTTGTACTTGGCGACGCGGTCGCTGCGCGAGGCGCTGCCGGTCTTGATCTGGCCGGCGTTGACCGCGACGGCCAGGTCGGCGATCGTCGTGTCTTCAGTTTCACCGCTACGGTGGCTGATGACGGCGGCGAAGCCGTTTCGCATCGCCAGGTCCACCGCGGCAAGGGTCTCGGTCAATGTGCCGATCTGGTTGAGCTTGATCAGGATTGCATTGGCAGATCCTTCCTTGATGCCGCGCGCCAAGTACTTCACGTTAGTGACGAATAGATCGTCGCCTACGAGCTGGACCCTGTCGCCGAGCTTCGCGGTCAGCTTGGCCCAGCCGCTCCAATCGTTTTCAGCCAGTCCATCTTCGAGGCTGCGGATCGGGTATTTCTCACACCAGCCGGCCCAGATGTCGATCATTTCGTCGCTGCTGACCAGCCGGCTCGGATCAGACTTGAAGAAGCGGTACTTGCCCGCTTTGGCGTCCCACATCTCGCTGGCGGCCGGATCGAGCGCGATGAAGACATCTTCGCCGAGCTTGCAGCTGGCCTTTTTTATCGCGACGGCGATCACCTCGAGGGCCTCGTCATTGCTCTTGAGGCTGGGCGCGAAGCCGCCCTCGTCGCCCACCGCGGTGTTGTAGCCCTTATCCTTGAGCACGGCCTTGAGGTTGTGAAAGATCTCGGTGCCCGTCCGCAGCGCCTCGCGGAAACTCGGCGCGCCCCAGGGCTGGACCATGAACTCCTGAAAATCAACGTTGTTGTCGGCGTGCTTGCCGCCGTTGAGGATGTTCATCATCGGCACGGGCAGGACGTGGGCCTTGGCCCCGCCGAGGTAGCGGTACAGCGGCAATCCGCAGGTCTGGGCGGCGGCCTTGGCGACAGCCACCGAGACGGCCAGGATCGCGTTGGCGCCGAGTTTGCCCTTGTTCGGCGTGCCGTCGAGTTCGAGCATGCGGTGGTCGATCTGTTCCTGCAGCGTGGAATCGACACCGCACAGCGCGGGCCCGATGAGGGTATTGACGTTCTCGACTGCTTTGAGCACCCCCTTGCCAAGGTAGCGGCTCTTGTCACCGTCGCGCAGCTCGAGCGCCTCGTTCTCGCCCGTGGAGGCACCACTGGGGACGGCAGCGGTGGCAAAGGTGCCATCGCTCAGGACGACGTCAGCTTCGACGGTCGGGTTGCCGCGTGAATCCAGGATTTCGCGTGCTATCACGGACTGGATTTTGGGCGTGGTCGCCATCTCTACTCCTCCGGTCGCTTTCGTTACTCGCGCTGGTCTGTCGCGTCTGTCGTGGCCGGCGTACTGGCCGGTTTCAGTTCCGGTCGCGGCGGAGCCGGCAGCGGGCGATCGAAATAGGCGAAGCTCACCACAAAGTGCTCAAGTCGGGGGTCGGAATCGCGGCGGCCCACCAGCTCGACCGCGTCACCGAGCTGAATCTCCCCGATCGAGCTGAACTTGTCGTTTACGTAAATCTCCGAGCCACGCGTGATGAGGCAATGGATCGTTTCTTCAGTGGGACCCTCCGCCGTCCGCCGGAGGCCGCGGACGCTGAGCTCGCCGGTGTCCGTGCGGCAGGCGACGACCTTGCCGGCGAGGACGCTGTAGCGGTCGGGCGGCGAGCGGTCTTCACAGCCGGCGGCGCAGACGACTCCGATCAGCAGTGTGGTCGAAACGAATAGTCGCTTGCGTGCGTAACGGGACACCCGAGGAGACTCCAACGGACCTTCTTACTCCGGCCACGGTGGCATGCGGGGATTCTACCGGCTAGCCCGTCTGGGTGTAAGCCGCACGACCCCCGCCCGCAACGGCACCGGGGCGGGGCGTTGCGGCCAATCTGGCAGGGCGGCATCCTGGGGGCAGAAATCCGGATCGCCGGGATGAGTGGGGATCGCCCCCTATGCAGCGAGGCCTGCGGGACTTGCGATGCGGAACAGCTCTCGCGGGGCCGTAACCGACGCTTGGCACACGGATTGCCACCGGCTCGGGGCGAGTGGTGCCGGGCGCATTGAGAGATGAAAAGCGATAGAATCTGCCAGCGGGATGCTCAAGGAAACTGGTGAGGAAGACAAGCAATGCGTTTCGCGAACAACCTGAAAACCACCGTGCTGCTCGCTTCGCTGATGGGGCTGTGCATGCTGATCGGCCACCTGTTTCTCGGCCCGTACGGCATGCTGATCGGCCTGCTCTTCGGCGGCCTCGGCAATCTGATCGCGTTCTTCTACTCGGATAAGATCGCTCTGATGTCGATGGGCGGCCGGGAAGTCCAGCGTAGCGATATCCCCTGGCTGTTCGACATGATCGAGCGGCTGTCTCAACGGGCCGGGCTGCCGATGCCGCGCGTCTATGTCTGCCCGCAGGCCGCCCCCAACGCGTTCGCGACCGGCCGTAGCCCGAATCACGCCGCGCTCGCCGTCACGCAGGGCATGTTGCGGAACTTCCCCGAGCACGAGATCGAGGGCGTCATCGCCCACGAGCTGGGCCACATCAGACACCGCGACATGCTGATCTCGACGATCGCCTCGGTCATGGCAGGGCTGATCACTTACGCCGGCTACATGCTGATGTTCTTCGGGGGCGGGCAGCGGCGCGACAATCCACTGGGACTGATTGGCGTGCTCGCGATGATAATTCTGGCACCGCTCGCCGCGGCTTTGATCCGGGCCGCAATCTCACGGCAGCGCGAGTACGCGGCGGATTCGTACGCCGGCGAGCTGTGCGGCCAGCCCCTGAAGCTGGCCTCCGCGTTGCAGCGTCTCCGGGCCGGCAACGAGCGCATCCCAACCGAAACGCCGCCGGCGTTCCATAACCTCTACATCGTCGAGCCGCTGTCGGCCAGCGGCATGACGTCGCTGTTCGGCACGCACCCGCCGATCGAGAAGCGGATCGTCGCCCTGCGGGCCCAGGCCGGCCGGACGCGCTAGCTGTCCGTTGAAAAAGGGGACTGGCTCCGAGTCGTCGGCCGAGACCCTCGGCAAATAAAGCTGTCCGGGAGGTGCCTGTCCCCTTTTTCAACGGCCTCCTAATCCCGCGCGATGCAATAGAGGTGTTTGCGCCCGCGCAGGTATATCTCGTTGTCGACGATCGCCGGCGAGGCGTCGAAGCCCTCGTCAAGCGAGTTCATAGCCAGCACTTCAAACTCCGACCCGCGCTTGATGACCGCCGTGGTACCGTTCCTGCCGGCGACGTACACGCGATCGCGCGCGCCCACCGGCGAGGCGAAGACATCCGTTATCCCTTCCAGCCGCTGCCTGGTGCAGTGCGGCTTCCCGGTCCTGGCATCGAAGCAGGAGAGAACGGCACCATTACTGGCCAGGAAGTAGAGCGTATCATCGTACAAAAGCGGCGAGGGCACGTACGGTGTTCCTTTGCCATGCTTCCAGGCCACCGCTTCGGAACCGGTGATATCGCCCTCGGCGCCGGCAACCCGAATGGCCAGCAGGGAGTTGCCCCGAAAACCGCTTAGGGCATACACCATGCCGTGGCCGCAGACGGGCGAGGGAATCACATTCATAGTCATGCCGCCGCACTGCCAGATCAGTTCGCCGCTTGCCAGGTCGTAGCTGCGGATGAATCTCGTCGCACTGGTGACGACCTGGGGCTTGCCGTTGTGCTCGATGACGAGCGGCGTGGACCAGGAGGTGGCCTCGTCGCGATCCGTCTTCCACAGTTCCTCGCCGGTGTTCTTGTTCAGCGCGATGATGAAGGAATCGCCCTCGTGGTCCCAGTTGACGACGATGGTATCGCCATGGAGCACCGGCGAGCTGCCTTCGCCGAAGCTGTTTCGGGTTCTCATATCGCCGAAGTCTTTCTTCCACTGAAGATTGCCCTGCATGTCGAAGCAATAGAGGCCGCGGGAGCCAAAGTAGGCGAAGAAATGCTCGCCGTCGGTGAGCGGCGAGTTCGACGCCTGGGTGCTGTTCTGATGGCCGCCTTCGTGCGGCAGCGCCTCGCAGACCGTGTGCTCCCAGAGGACCTTGCCGTCCCGACGGTCGAGGGCCATGACGCAGAACTTGTGTATGTTGGTGGGTTTTGGGGCGCTACCCCAATGGGCCCTTCGCTGTCGGCCCTGGCGCGCTTGCGGCTCGGAATCGGTCGCCTGCTCGGGCGCGACGCGCTGGTCGGTTTGGATGGCGGTTTGGATGTAGACCCGATCGCCCCAGACAATCGGCGTTGCGTTTCCCCGGCCGGGAATCTCGACTTTCCATCGAACGTTCTTGGCTTCGCTCCATTCGACCGGCGGATTACCGTTCGGCGCGACGCCCGTCGCGTGAGGGCCGCGCCACTGGGGCCAATACCTCTCAGCATCGGATAGGGGCTCGGCCACTCCGGCCAAGTTAGAGAGAATGTACGAGCAAACGATCGCGGCCGCGGCAGTCTTCATTGAGGTAGCCTCTCACGAAGCGGCGGATACGCTGTCCGCCTTATTGCCCATCCCATAACCCCTGTGGCACCGGTTTTCAACCGGTGAACACACA
>JBHHZX010000203.1:0-7532 GCA_046758265.1 Phycisphaerae bacterium | reverse complement strand
CGGTACTCCGTCCGCGTGTGATCGACACGGACGCCGTCGGCGCTGTGCTCGAAAAGGTTGACGATCGGCGTGCAGAAGAGGCGCAGCGAGTTTCTGTCGACGCGCAGCTCGTCTTCCGGACGCCGTGAAAACGGTACCACGATCTCGAAGCGGTCGGTCAGCTCGAGGTGTTGCAGGCGCTCCAATCCAGTGAAGTCCACAAAATAGAACTTCGCCGGGCAGGTGAAGTACTCCTGCAACAAGCGATACCCCGCGAACGAATGGGCCGGGTAGGGCAAGATCGCCTCGTCGTCGGCGAAACCCCCCGGCTGGATGGCTTGGTGCGTCAGTCGTGCGCTGCGACCGGTGTGCGGGTCGCGCAGCTCGACGTGCCGCGCGTAGCGCATCAGCCACAGGTAGAGCGCCGACGCGCGCACGACCTCGTCGGCGAGGAAGACCCGCACGCGGCTCAACTTCACCTGATCCAGCTTCACCTTGCCGCTGGCGCGCAGGGTCAGCCGCAACTGGGCGTCCGCCGCCATTGGCAAATCCAGGCTTACCGCGGCGAGCTCGAGCGGCGCGATTTCGACGCCATAGCAGGTGCGAAAGCGACAGGAGGTCCCATCGACTGGAATCGACTCCAGCTCGGTACCGCGCGGGATGGTGATCACGCCGCTGAGCTGCTCGACCATCGGCTGGAACTGCAAGATACCGGTGGACGGGACCGGGCGCAGGTAGTGCGGCCACAATAGTGACATCATCGACTGGAACAGCTCGGGGATTTCGTCGTCGAGTTTCTGCCGCACCCGGCCGGTCAGAAAGGCGACGCCCTCGAGTAGCCGCTCCACGTCGGGATCGGCGCCCTTGGCTTCGAGCATGTATGCCACCGTGGGGTGGGCGGCGGCAAACTCGCGGCCCATCTCGCGCAGAAACGCCAGCTCTTCCTGGTAATACGTGTTGTACATGTGTCCCTTCCGGCGCAGCCCGCGGAAAATCAGACCCGTAAGAACGTAATTTACCAGGCGCGCGGCGGATTCGCCAGCCGCCGCCCGGGCCACCCGATGGGCCCGTCTCAATCAACATAGTGGGTAGCATCGGCGTCTCGCCGGTCCCATCCCACCGAGACCAGCGCCGCCGGGACGGCGCGCTCCCCACCGGGCCGACAATTCTGACGCCCACCCCCATCCGACCGGCGTTACCTTACCCTCATCCGACCCTCTTCATCGGCGTAGGTCTCGAAGCGCACCGGTGTGCGACTCTCCTCGTCCTGGACAAGAGCGGAGATCTCAAACCGCAGCGCCATCCCCCGGTCACTGCCCGGAGCGTGTCGGACCCGCACGTTGCTCAGCCGCGGCTCGTGCTGCTCGATCGTGGTGCGGATCGCTGCGGCGAAGGCGGCGATCGACCAGGGCATCGTACCGCGGATGGCGCTCAAGTGCGGCAGGCCGTAGCGCTCGTCGGTCAGGCAGTTGCCCTGGTTGGTATTCAGTACGTTCCGCAGATTGCCAAGAATCGACTCGAAGATTTCGCTGGTCGAGGTGTGCAGTTGCCGCTGCCCCGGCGGACCGGGGTTCCGCAGGCGTTCCAGGAGCGTGCGCTGAGTCGGCATCGATAACTCCGCCAGCCGGCTTCCCTAGACGGCAGTGTACAACACCGCCGTGGTGGTACTCAAGCGTCGGCGGAGTGCGCTTGTCGAACGGTCAGCCCGACGCACGAGCTGCAATTCGACGACGAAAATGTAACGTCCGGCCCGCGTGGCGGCCGTCCAACCACACCGGCGAGACGCCGGTGCCACCCGGTAGCGGCCGGCACCCCCGCCGGCTGTAGACAGCCGGCCACGTCTGTGCGCGCCGACGGCCTGCGCGGCGCAGGCCGCTACTCCACGTTCAGCGAAAGCAGGTAGTCCTCTAGCCCGCGGCGCTTCTGCTCTTCGTCCGTGCGCAGCTCGGCAATCTTGGTGCGGAGCTTCTCGATCTGCGTCTCGATCTCGTCGAACTTTTCCAATTGACGACGATAAGGATCGGTGTTTTTCTGCAGCGTTCGCAGGTTTTCGCGCACGCGGGCCTGCTCGGCAACTTGTTCGTTCACGTCGCGCTGGGCCTGCTGCCGCTGACGCGCCACCCTGTCCAGCGCGGTCCGCAACGCAACCACTTTCTCCAACGCCTCTTTGACCGCCGGCGAAATCACGCGGCTGCGCAGATAGAAGCGAATCTGGTCGAGCCCCAGATTCCCGAGCGCGACCGACTGATCGGTCACCTGCTCCAGCTTCACGGTCTGGGTCACCGTCTCGCCGGCCGGCACAACCACCTTGAACCGCGACAGGCCCGGGGCGCGCTCGTACGGCTCCTTAGGCTCGAGCAGCTTCCACTCGTCACCGTAGGGCTGCTCGATCAGCACCGTCCGCTCCCTATCGCTCTTGCTCTTGACGACGTACTCGCGCTCGTCGACGTACTTGTGCTTGTGAATCAGCGTGCCCTTGACGATCCGCAGGCTGACGATCCGGTCCGGGTGCGACCGCCGCTTGACCATCACTTCGGTCGCGAGGTCCAGCGCGTACGCGATCAGGCGTTTCTCGTCGGGCTTAAGATCGGGCAGCTTGGCGTCGCCGGCATACACGCCGCCGTCGAAGAGCGTGATCGGCCCCTGCATGAGGTGCAGGTCGGTGGTGTTCTTCAGTTCCAGCCCGTTGAGCGGGAATTTCGGATGCGTCGCAGGATTAAAAATGCTGACCTTCTCGCCGCTGATCTCCTGGTTCACGATCGGCAACATGGCGGAGTGCTGGCGAGGGATCGAGACCGGTGTGCGAATCGCGTATTCGAACAGCTCACCGGCCTCCGCTGCCGCGGCGACCGACGCCACGCCGGCCTCTTCCAGCTCAATACCTAAGCGCTTGCCCGCCTCCTCTTGGAACGCGAACTCTACGCCAGCGCCGAATGGGGGTCGTGCGCTCCCCGGCGCCGCCCGGGCCACCCCCTTCTCGCGCGTCACACGCCCGCGCCGTCCGGCCGCCAGTCCCTTGTCGTCACGCTCAACCTCGAAAGCGCCCGCGTACTCCGGTGGGCGGAGCGAAGCGTACAGCTCCAACTCTTCCCTGGGCCGCGGAATATAGATCGGGGTGTAGAGGTCCATGGTGAACGAGATCGGCCGACCGGAAACCAGCGACAGCCCCACGTCGCGCCAGTCTTCCTCGGTCGCGTTCTCGACCGTGGCCCAACCCTGAAGGAACGGCCGCCCTTCTTCCTCAATCACCAGGCGGTAGGTTGTTTTCCAGATCGGCGCCTCAAGCAGATAGGCGACGCGCACTCGCCGCCGGCCCTCGCCGGTGAAGTTAAGCACGACGCTCTTCTTGTCGGCGTCGTGGCCCATGGCGAGCGTCTCGAGCGCTTTGCGCAGCTCGGCGTCGATCTTCTCGTTGGTCAACCGGACGTCCTGCAATTCGTCCAAGCGCAACTGCTGGAGCCCACCTTCGGTCAGGACGTTGAGCACGTCCACCTCAACGACGCTCTTTTCGTCCACCTGCGTTCGGAGTTTTTCGACGCCGAAGATCACGCCCTCCAGCGAGCGGGCGCCGGTGATCTCGACCGGCTCGCCGCGGAGCTGGTCGAGCAGCTCGGCGAGCGTGGGCTTGCCGGTGATATCGACCGCGAAACTCCGGAGGGTCTTGTCGATTGGGTCCCGGGACGCGTAGCTGACGATGCCGACCGACCCGCCGTCGAGATCCTGCACCACCAGCGACTTGATGATGTCGTTGATCTGAGCGGTGCGGAAGTTAAGCTCGGCGGTGGCAGTGCCGTCCACGGTCCCCTCGCACTCGAAATACGCGACGCCACTCGAGAAGATGGCCACACGGGTAACCTTGAGGTCGGCCTGCTCAGCCCCGAGCACGCCGGTCGCATAGCCGAGCAATAAACCGATACTCAGAGCGCCTAACAAAACTCCTCGTGAAGAGCCACCGGCTTCAGCCGGCGCGGCGCCGCGCGGACTGAAGTCCGCGGCTCTTTGGGTTTTCTTACCGTCTGCAAGTAGAAGCGCGGGAGCGACAACCCCTCCTTGCTCCAGCGCCGCTAAATCCTGAACCCTGAACCCTGGCTTACCCGCACTCCGTCCCGTACACGGCCAGCAGCGCCGCCAAGTCAGACAGATCGACGTCGCTGTCGCCGTCGAGGTCGCCATCTGGGTACACCGCGCCGCTGGTCGTGCCGTAGTTCGCGAGGAGTAGCGCCCGGTGGCCCAAATCGATGTCGTTGTCGCCGTCCGGCTCAGCGAAACACACGTCGTCTTGGAATTCAGGCGCGCCCATGTCGACGATCGCCAGCGACATGGGCTCGCGGTTTGCTGCCGGGGCGCTATAATCGGTTCCGACTGAAACACGAAGGAGTGGCTGCTCGTGGTCAACGACTGGCAAATGCCGCGACCGGGTGAGGCGTGCGCCGCCTGCCGGCGAGACTTCGAGCCCGGCGAGACGATTCAGGCTTATCTTTATGAATTTCCCGAGGGTTATGGGCGGCGGGATTATTGCGCGAATTGCCGGCCGCCGGATGAACCGTTCGCGATCGGCTCGTGGCGGACGCGCCGCCCGCAAGCGGTTGCCAGGAAGGCAGCGTCGTTCGATCGCGAAGCCATCTACCGGTTCTTCGAGCAGTTGGAGGACGCGGACACGCCGGAGAAGCGGCGGCTCCGCTTCGTCCTGGCGCTGCTGCTGTGGCGAAAGAAAGTGTTGAAGCTCGACCGCAGCGAGACGACCGACAAGGGTGAAGTGTGGCGATTCGTCATCCCCGCCAGCGGCGAGACCCACACGGTCGAGCGCCCCGATCTGGAGGAAGAGCAGCTCGAACGGCTCGGGGCGCAGTTGGAAGGGTTACTGACGGGCGAAGTCGGCGACTTGAGCACCGTCGCGTCCGATTTGAACGAGGACCGCAATCGTGCCTGACCGCAACTGCGCGCTGCGAAATAGGATGTCACGGGCGGCTTGTCCGCCCGTGCTCGCGCCGGCCATCCGCACGAGCCGCACTGGCAGCAGGCTGCCAGTGGCACCCGCCGTCGTTTTGCTTTCGCTGCTCGGCGCAGGTTGCGTCGGCTGCGACGGCACGAGCGGGATCAAAACCGGCGGAATCAAACCCCTCCCGCCGCGCGACGCGCGCGAGGCCATGCAGCGCATCAACGACAACCTCGCCAAGATCGACGGCGCGCTGTACTGCCCGGGTTACACGTCGTTCCGCTTCCGCGACGCCAACGGTCGCGATCGCCGCTTCATCGCGCATCCGGCGACGGTGATTTTTGAAGCGCCGCGTGCTCTGTACTACGACATCAAGAGCTCGCTCGGCGGCGGCGTCGCGCGCATCGGATCGAACAACGAGCATTATTGGCTGTGGGTCGACACCCCGGAAGCGAGGAAGCTCTGGCACGGCACCTGGGAAGCGCTCGAGCGGGAATACGCCCGCCGGATGGCTGTGCCGCCGAACCAGTTGCTCGACGCGCTCATGATGCGGTCGTTACCCGAGCAGATGCCCGGCGTGTCAAAGCCGCTATTGAGGCTCAATGGTAACGACCACCGCCTGGTCTTCCTCGGGCTCGACGCGGCCGGTTGGCCGTACGCGAAGCGCGAACTGAAGCTCGATCCGAAGCCGCCGTACATGCCGCTCGAGATCATCGACCGGCTGCGCGACGGGCGTGTCGTGATGCACGCGTATTTGAAGGGCTACAAACCGGTCAAAGGGACCGGACCGGACGGCCCGTACACCGCGCGCAAGTACGTGGTGTATTGGGAGCTTGACGGGGCAGAGATGCGACTCGATCTCCGCGACGTTCGTTACCGCACCAAAGACGCCCCTTTCTGGGATTTCCCCGACGCATGGGAAGGTGAGGTCGAGTCACTCGACGAACCGCCCGCGCTCGAGGCCTCCGGCACGGTGCAGGAAGGTGCAGACCCACTGTGATCCGACTCTGTCCGCCGATCCAACGACCCTTCCGGCCGCCGAAGTGGCGGGGGCGGCTCGTCCCGTTGCTGTGTCTCTGGCCGGGGCTGGCGGCGGCGCAGCCGGCTGGCCCGCCGACGGTGGGGCAACGCCAGCAGATTCGCATCGCCGCCAGCGAACGCTCGCTGTGGCTGGCCGCGATCACCGAGTCAGGTTCGAGGTTGCTCTTTCGGGAAGCGGGTGGTGGCTTCGATCTGGGACGCTCAACCAACCACCGCATCGCGGCGATGGCGGCGTTCGACCGCGATCTGCTGGTCTTTTTCGATGACGCCGCCGTCTACCGCTACTTGCCCGACACAGCCACCCGTCCGACGGCGGAATCGGTTCTCCCACGGCGCCAGGTGCCACTGGACATGGTCGCCGAGGCCGGCCTGGTCTACGCGATCATTCCCTCGGTAACAGCCGGCGAGCTGCCACCGGCCACCGCGGACGATGCGATGCCCAGTTCTCAACCGTTTGACCCCGGCGACGCACCGCTGAGTTTGGCCAGGTATGACGGTCACAGTTGGAGCGCCGTGGCCCCGCTGCCACCGCTCGCGCACCCCGTGACCGACACGCGGCTGCGACCACGGCTCTGCCTCGCCCGCGGCAAGCTGTTGTTGTTCAGCCCGGCCGAGCAGCCCGGCCAAGTGCTGTATTTTCATCTCGACGTGGAGAATCACCGGTGGGTCTCGCGCGGCAACGTCGGCATCCCCGGGATGACCGGATTCTGGGTCGTCAACTTCGCCAACAACCTGACGTTCGTCGCTGCGTCGCCGCGCGCCGGCGGCCGCGAGACGGTCAAGGCGTTGCGCCTGCTCGGCGACGTAGCGCAAGCGGATGCCACCGCCTGGCGGCCCGCCGAGCTGAAACTTTCCGATCTCCCCGAAGGCATCAGAGTCGCGCGCTACGCCGGCGCGGTCGCTTTTAACCAGCACCTCGGTCTGCTGTCGATCGCCCCGAATGGTGACGCGTACCTGCGCTTCGCGCGCGTTGCCGGCCCTCCGGCCGAGCCGACGCAGACAATTGCTGAGGTTCTCGCCGAGCGGGGGATGATGCGGCAGACCCGCGGTTTGCTTCAGATGTTCACTTTTGTCCTACTGCTCGCGGTGCTGACCGGGCTGTTCGTGTTCCGCCGCGGCAGCATGGTCAACCTGGTCGAGTTGCCACCCGGCTGCGCTCTGGTGCTGCACATGCAGCGAATGCTCGGGTGGCTGATCGATTTCGCCCCGTTTACGCTGGCGGCCGCCGTCATGCTCGATGTTCCCTGGGGCGAAGGGCTGGTGAAGCTGGCCCGGTGGGGCATCAAACCCGGCCCGGAGGGCAGCTTGCCAAGGCCGGAGATTCTGCAGTGGTGGGCGTTGAGTGTTTCCGGGCACACCGCCTACATGTTGGTCATGGAGCTGCTCGCCCGCCGCACCGTCGGCAAAGTGTTTGCGCGCGTCTACTTGCTCTCCGAATCCGGCGCGCGGCCGGCCGCGTGGAGTACCGCTGCGCCATTTCGGTTGCCGTGCGCTTATCATCAACATGCCGTTGTGATGGCTGACCTGGAGGGCCGCCCCACCAAGTGCCGCTGATGGCGACACCAAACAGCTCGCC
>JBHHZX010000202.1:0-7547 GCA_046758265.1 Phycisphaerae bacterium | reverse complement strand
ATGTGGGCGATCCAGGCTTCGCCCTCGCCGTTGGGGTGTCGGCCGCTGCCGACAATCGTCAGGCCGTCGGCGGAGATCCCACGCGCTGCTAAGAGTTCCCACCCGGTCAGGTCCAGGCCGTACTCCTCAGTCAGCACGTCTTCGAGGCTTCGCATGCCGTGCTGGGCATCCCAGATGAAGGCGACCACGTCATGTTGTGCGTCCGCACCAACGCCGACGACCACCGAGCCATCGGTCGAAACGTCATACGCCTTGCTCTGGAAATAGCCCCCCGGCAGGTCGCCGAGGCCGACCATGCCCTCCTCGGCCGTCCAGCGGAAGGCCTCCCAACCGTTGTCAGAGATGCCTTCGCCGACGATGACCGAGCCGTCTGCCGACACGCCGAACGCCTGGCTGCGGAAGCCGCCGCCGCTCAGGTCCCCCAGGCCGATCCAACCTTCCTCTTCCGTCCAGCGGAAGGCCTCCCGACCCCGATCGGAGATGCTGCTCCCTACGATGACCGCGCCGTCGGCCGAGATGCCGAAGGCCTGGCTGAAGAAGTCAAGCCCCGGTAGGTCGCCGAGGCCGACCATGCCCTCCTCCGCCGTCCAGCGGAACGCCTCGAGAACACCGTTTCCTGACTCGCTGAAGCCGACGACGACCGAGCCATCGCCGGAGACATCGCTTCCGTAGCTGCGGTACTCACCACCCGGCAGGTCACCCAGCCCAACCATCCCGTCGTCGGCCGTCCAGCGGAAGGCCTCTGGGCCGGGGCCGCCGGCGTAGCTGTCGCCCACCACCACGCTGCCCTTCGCCGAGACCCCGTATCCCCGGCTGCTCGCCCGGCCGGCCAGATAGCCCAGGCCGACCATGCCCTCGTCCCGTGTCCAGCGGAAGGCTTCAAACGCGAACAAGGCGCTGCTGCCGAAACCCACCACCGTCGAGCCATCCGCCGAGACATCCTTGGCTGTGCTCCCGACGGCACCCCCCGGCAGATACCCCAGCCCCATGAAGAACGGCTCGTCGGCAGAGACGGGTGAGGCGGTCGAGATAGCTGCGCTCATTATGGCCCAAGCGAAAGCAGGACGCCCAAACCCGAGACTTGCCATCATTGCTTCCTATCCGTAATGGGCCTGAGGTGCGCCGGCCTCCGAAAGGTTACCCCTTGCGATCGTAGGCGCCGGTATAGCGGATTTCCAACCTGAGCGGACGCCGGAGGCGTGGCGCCGGTCACGTCGGGTCGGCGCCACCGGCATGTGGGACGCGGAGAGAGAAGCCGGGTGCCATGCCCAAGCGCAGCGCGGGCATGTGGGACGCGGATAGAGAAGCATGGCCGCGCTGCGCTTGGCCATGGCACCCGACCTTCGGGTCGCGCGCGCTTGCGAGAGTCCGCGCCTGCCTGGCGCGCCGACGGTCTAGGGGTCCGGGAGCTCGCCCAGCGCCACACCAAACGCTAAAGACCTACCGGTGCTTCGACCCACGTCGCACCACCGATGGCTGCAATGCGCGGTGGTGGCAAGCGCCCGGCGGTCGCCCTATTATGCTCCCTTCGCGTGAGTGCGCGGTCGCGCGAACGCTACTCGCTCACAGAGGTATGGTGAGGCCCAGGACGCCGTGGCGACCCTCGTCCGACACGACCGACCCCGCGAATTGCGCTGGCACCTGGCCGGGCCGATGTTCTTCGGCGACCTGGGCACCAGCCGCCTGTACGTGCTCGGGCTGGCGCTCTTTTACGCCGGCACCGCCGCCCCGTACTTCGTGGCGGCGATCTGCACGCTCGTGCTGCTGGTCGGCTGGGCCTACACCGTCGTTTGCCGGGTGAATCCGGACGGCGGCGGCGTGTATTCCTCCGGGCGCCTGCTGCACCCGACGCTCGGCGTCATCGGGGCCCTGCTGCTGTTCGCCAACTACGTGGTCACCGCCGCAATCTCCACCTATGCAGCGATCATCTATATCGGCGGGCCATTCGGCCTGGATCGCGGGCTGGCCCCGTACGTCAGCGTGGTCGCGATCTTGCTGCTCGGCGCGCTAAATTACGTCGGCTCGAGGCGGGCGGGCACGTTCGCCCTGCTGGTCGCGCTCGGCGCGATCGCGATCACCGCCGTGCTGGCCGTGTCGACCGTCACGCACATCCCGGCGGGGTTCAAAGCGATCACCCCGCCGACCGGGGGTTCCTGGAACATCTGGCTAAGCTTCGTGGCCGTTGTGCTGGCGCTCTCCGGCGTCGAGTCGATCGCCAACATGACCGGGATCATGGTGCAGCCGGTCAAACGCACGTCCAAGCTGGCGATCTGGCCGGTGGTCGGCGAAGTCATCCTCCTGAACCTGGTCCTCGTATTGGTGGTCGTCAGCCTGCCCGAGCTGCCCGACGTTGGCGTCGATGGCATCATCGCGAACAAGGACCCCGCGCAGATCACGGAGTACGAGCACGCGTTGAAAGATCATGTGCTGTACGTTGTCGCCAAACACTACGTCGGGCGAACCTTTGCGATCGTGGCCAGCATCATCTTCGGTCTGCTGCTGCTTTCGGCAACGAATACCGCGATCGTGGCGATGATCAGCATTCAGTACGCGATGAGCCGCGACCGCGAGCTGCCGGAATTCTTCTCGCGCATCAATTTCCACGGCGTCCCGTGGGGCGGGCTGATCGTCGCGTGCGTCCTGCCGGCGATCGTCTGCGTCGTCGCACAGGACGTGGCGATCCTCGCAAAGCTCTATGCGATCGGCGTCGTCGGGGCGATCGCGATCAACCTCGCGTCCTGCGCCTACAACCGAGCGCTCGAGATCATCACGGCTGAGCGAGTCGGGCTTTGGGGGCTCGCCATCTGCATGGGGGCAATCTGGCTGACCATCGCAACCACGAATCCGGCTGCGACGCTCTTCCTCACCGTGATTCTCGCGGGCGGTATGTCCCTCCGTTATGCCACCAGGTTGGTGCCCATTCCCGTGCCGGCCGCAGAAGAGCTCGCGCCAGGGGTCGTGCCGGAGGCGGCCGCCCCGCTGCCGCCCTTCGACCCGGACAAGGGGCGTATCCTGGTCGCAACGCGCGCCAATCTGAATCTGCTCCGCTTCGCCTTCGACGAAGCCAAGCAGCGCGCCTGCAACCTGTTCGTGTTGTTCGTCCGCGACATCGCCGTGCTGTTTCCCGGACGCGAGCGTCCGCTGAGTCTGGAGGAAGATGGCGAGGCGACGACACTCTTTCGCGCCGCTCGAGAAATGGCCCGCGAATACAACGTACCACTGCAAGATATCTATTGTGTGAACCCCGCCCCGGCTGACGTGATTCTCGACTTCGCGGCCACCTACGCCGCCGACCTGGTAATCCTCGGCGTCTCGCGGCGCGCCGGAGTCCTACGCGCCTTGCGCGGCGACGTCATCACCGGCGTCGCCGACAATCTCCCGGACGAGTCGACGCTCTTGATCCACGCCTGATCGGCCGACAAGGCGCGGCCCATCGCCGCTCGGAAATGCCCGGGGGGCGACCCACGCAGCACGCCCAAAAGGGAAACGCTGGCCGTTCGGCGGTGCGAATCGCACATCTCACCGAGCGGGCACTTCGAGAACTGCACACGTCGCCCCCAGGAGTCGACCTGCTCTCCCGTCCCGACGAATCCAGCCACTCCACTACCGCCAGAGCTAACGTCGCAACCCGACGCTCTGACAGGGGATGGCAGTGGCGGAGATCCGATCGTCCGCAACTGCGCGGTGCGGCGAGCGATCCTCGCTACGCGGTCGGTTCTGCCGCGCGTTCGCATCCCACGCTAGATCGCGAGGCGGTCTCGCAGGCGACACGAGGTCCGGGCTACTTTCTCTTGGTCGCTTTCTTCCTTCTCTTCTTGGCCGCTTTCTTCTTCTTGCCTCCCTTCTTCTTAGCGGCCTTCTTTTTGGCAGCCTTCTTCTTTTTTGCGGCTCTCTTCTTCTTAGCCATGGCGCACCTCACTAAACAAGTAACGGAAAACACACTCACGCCACATGGGGCGTTTCCACGCGATCCTCAAACCGGACGCTGACACGTTTGCTTACGCCCGGCTCTTCCATGGTCACTCCGTAAAGCACATCGACACATTGCATCGTCCGCTTGTTGTGCGTGATCAGAACGAACTGCGACTGCGCCAAGAAATCATTCAGCATATTATTAAAACGATCAATGTTCGATTCATCAAGGGCTGCGTCAACTTCGTCGAGAATTGCGAAGGGCGACGGCTTGCGTTTGAAGACGGCGAACAAGAGGGCCACCGCGGTCATCGTCTTCTCGCCGCCCGACAACAAGGAGATCGAACGCGGCTCTTTTCCCGGTGGTCTGGCAATGATTTCGATTCCGCTTTCGAGCGGATCCTCTGGTTCCATCAGGATAACATCGGCTTTTCCGCCCCCAAACAATCTGCGAAAAAGCTCGTGAAAATTCTCGCGCACCTCGCCGAAGCAGGCCAGAAAACGCGTCCGCGACTCCTCGTCAAGCTCCGCGATCAGTTTCTCCAGCCGTAAGATCGAGGCCAGCAGGTCGTCGCGCTGGGAGGTCAGATTCTCGTAACGCGGCGATAATTCTTCGAGTTCCGCAATCGCGTCCAAGTTCACGTTGCCGAGCCGCGCGATCTTGCCGCGCAACTCCTCGATCTCGGTCTTAATCGCGTCCCAGTTCTGCTCGGCGGGCTCGTAGGACGCGTACAGCTCAACCAGATCGAGCGACAACTCCTCGGTAACGCGGGCGATGAGGCCTTCCTCGCGAACCTCGATCTCGCGCACCGCGACCTCGCACTCGCGCAACTCGGCTTCGACCGCCTCGATCTCGCCGTGCAACTGCCGGACTGCCGCGCCGCAGGATTCCAACTGTTGTCGGGCCAGTTGTCGCCCCTCGCGCAGTCGCATCACCTGCACCCGCTGCTCCTCGCACTGCCGGACCAACTCGGTTTGACGCGTGAGGCTGGCGCGCCGTTCGTCCTCGGCCAGCGTGATCCGACGCTGCGCCTCCGCCGTCTCATGCTCGGCCCGCTCGCGTTCGCAATGCAGTGCTTCGAGCCGGCTGCGCAGCTCACGGAGCGCCTGCTCCCGCGCACCGCGCCGCTCGGCGGCCCGCCCCACCTCAACCTGGGCCGCCGTCAATTCCTGCACGAAGCCGGCGACGGCAGCCTCGAGTTCGCGGAGCTGGCGCTCGAAGGCGTCGATCTGCGACTCGTGCTTGCGCTGGGTCTCTTCGGCGACTTCCCGCTCGACTTCGACCCGACGGGCCTGCGCCCTGGCCTCCTGCAACGCCCGCTGCAAGTCCGCCGACTCGCTCCGCAGCACCGTAGTCTCGCGTTCTACGCGCGCAACCTCATCATGCAAGCGCACCAGCTCCGTCTGCGCGTCGGCGTGCTGCTTCTGAACAGCGGCGATCCGCTGCATCAACGACTCGCGCTGGAGACGGGCGTCCGAGACTTTCTCCTCGCAGGCGCTTCGTTCGCGTGACGCACGCTCCAGTTCCGTTTCGATCTCGTCGACCTCGAGCTGGAGTTGGCGAATCTGCGCCTTGCGACTGATCAAACCGACGACGCCTCGGGACCCGCCCACCATCAGACGCCCACCGGCCTCAACCGTGTTCCCGTCGAGCGTCACGAAGATGTGGCCCTCCGGGGCGCTCTGCGCGAGGGCCAAGGCCCGCTCCATCACGTCCACCACGATCGTGCGACCCAGCAGATACTCGGCGAGCGGCCGATACTCCTCCGCGCAGCGTACCCACTGGGCTGCGCAGCCAACAAAGCCGGGGGCGTCACGATAGCTGACGGATACCGTCCGTTCCGCCAGCCGATCGAGCGCGAGGACGCCGACCGGTCCGGGCGGCTCCCCGCGACGGGCCAACTCGGCCAAGAACGCGTAGCTGTCGCGCACGATCACGTGGTCTTCAAAGCGCGAAAGCACGGCCTCCAGCGCGCTGACGCGCGGGTCGTCGATCCGCAGCACGTCGGCCGCCAACCCCACCACGCTGCCTGACGAAGCCTCCTCGCCCTCCCGCCAATTGAGTACCCACCGCACCGCCTGGTCAACTCCCTCCTGGCGACGTTCGAGCTCCTCAAGAAGCCCGAGCCGCGAAAGCACGCCGCTGCGCGTCTCTTTCTGTTGCCCGATTTGTTGCTGGATTCGCTCGACTACCGCTTCGAACCGGGCCAGTTGCGCCTCCGAGCCGCGAACGTCCTCGGCCAGGTCGCTCGACTCCTGGTCCAGGCGTCGCGCGCGCTGTTCGAGCTCGACCTGCCGTTCGGCGAGATCGGAGCGCTGCGCCTCGACCTGCTGCAGGCGCTCGTCGAAGCCCGCCACGCGGGCTTCGAGCCGCGCGCTCCGCTGGTGCAGGTTCTCCTGCTCGTTGCGTAACCGACTCGAGTGGCGTGCGGCCTCAAACGCCGCCGTTCGCTCACGCTCGAGCAAGCGGCGGGATTCCTCAAAGCGCTCCGCGGCCGAGGAACGTTGGGACTGGAGCTGGGTAATCCGCTCGGCCGCGCGCTGTTCCACCTCAAACAACCCCTGCAACTCGCGCTCTTGCTCGTCCACACGGGTTGCGAGCTCTTCGGCCTGTCGCGCGGCTTGCTGGGCGCGCTCTTGTTGCTGGCGTCGGTTCTCGGCCAGATCGGTCAGTCGGCGCTGGCCCTGGGTGATGCGCTCGGCGACGGCGCTTTCTTCCGTCTCGCGCGTTCGCAACCGCTCTTCGGCCTGCTGAATCTCTGCGTCCATCGCCTGCGATGCGTGTTCCAGTTCGGTCGCGTCCGCGTCGCGGCTGGCCAGCTCGACGCGCTTGGCCTGCAAGTCGTCCGAGAACGTCCGGACGCGCGACTGTTGGTGGACAAGCGCCTGCTCGAGCTCGTGATATTCCGCCAACAAGAATGCCGAGCGCAGCTCGCGCAGCCGCCGGTCGTATTCCTGGAAGCTGCGGGCCTTGCCGGCGGCGAGCTTGACACTCCGCAGGTGCTTTCCGAGTTCGTCGATCACGTCGTTGAGCCGGAGCAGGTTGTTTTGCGTGCGTTCGAGTTTTCGCTGCGCTTCGGCCCGGCGCACGCGATAGCGACTGATGCCGGCGGCCTCTTCAAAGATTTCGCGGCGCTCGACCGGGCTCGCCTGCAGCAACGCGTCCACGCGGCCCTGCTCGATCACACCGTAAGTGTCCACGCCGACACCCGTGTCGAGGAAAAGATCACGGATGTCTTTCATTCGGCAGCGCTTCCCGTTCAGTCGGTATTCGCTGTCGCCGTTGCGATACAAGAGACGGCTGACGACGATCTCGGTTTCGTCGCAGACCAGAAAGTGCCGGCTGTTGTCGAAGGTGAGGTGGACCTCCGCAAAGTTGGTGGGTTTGCGGGAACGCGAGCCGGCGAAGATCACGTCGAGCATCCGCGAGCCGCGCAGCGTGCGGGCGGACTGCTCGCCAAGCACCCAGCGTACCGCGTCGAGAATGTTGCTCTTTCCGCAGCCGTTGGGGCCGACGATCGCGGTACGGCCCGAGCCGAAATCGAACTCGGTGCGATCCGCGAAGCTCTTGAAACCGTGCAGGACCACTCGCTTGAGGAACACGCTACAAGTCTCGCTTACCGCATGACAAAGCG
>JBHHZX010000201.1:0-7551 GCA_046758265.1 Phycisphaerae bacterium | reverse complement strand
ACGGCCAGGCCCCACGCCAAGCGAGCTTTCGGGTTCATTTCGACGACTCCCTGTTTTTCCATAGCTGGCGGGTGAGCAGAACCCGCCCGGCGGCGCGGACGCAGGGTCCGATCACCCTATTGCGGCCGGCGCTCGCCGGCGCCGCCCGCCGGCGCCGCCTTACGCTGTTTAGGCACTTTTTGGTCTGACAAAGCCGCCGCCCGGAGCTGGGCGCGGGTCGGCAATGTGTCCAGCTTTTCCTTCAATTGCTGGAACATCGTATCGATCGGCTCGTTCAGCCTTTTGTAGGCGGACTCGGCCAGTTGAAGCTCCTTGTCCGTCTTGGCTCCGTCATACAACTTCTTGATGTGCTCGATCTCCCGGCCCTTTCGCAGGAGGTAGCGTTCGCGGCGGTCAAGTTGCTGCTGCAAGAAGCTGTATGCCTTCTGTTTCTGTTCATCGTTGAACTGGTAGCGCCGGATGAACTGCTCAACGTAGCGCGTCCATTCGTCCTTGTCGTTCTTGACCTTCTTGTCCGGCCCGGGGCCCGGTCGCGGCGGGCTGGCCAGCGCGTCGGCGACCAGCTCGGCATCCGAAGGAGGGACGGCCGCAGCACCCCCTTGGCTACGGGCCTGCCGGGAGCGTTCCACGGCCTCCGCGCGGGCGTATTCCATATCGTGACGGAGCTCCAAGATCTCCTCAGGACTGCGACGCCTGACGTGCCTGTAGCCCGGCCAATCTCGCTCGGGATCGAAACCGCCGTGCGCGAACACTTGCAGCCGATTGTTGGCCGCCCGTGTGCCGGTGTCGATCACGGCAAGATAGCCATCGAGCAGGACCTGCTGATCGTCGGTCATGAACTCACGCATGCCTTTGGCCATGCCGCCGACCAATCCTTGAAACTCCTCGACCATCGGCAGGGTGCGCTGGGCCCACTCGGCGGCGTATTCGGCATCCGGCGGCTGCTCGGCGGCGACGGCCTCGAGCCACTCGTTCAACACGCCTTGCAGTTGGCTCTGGTGCTGCCTGAGGAACTTCGGCACGCGCTCGTGCAGCAATTGCCGCATCTGCTCGTGCTGGTATTCGTCAAAATGATAGTCCTTGGCCAGACGCTCGGCGGCCTTGTCGAGCAGGCTGTTGAGCAGTGCCGGCGTGAGCTGGAGGCCGAGGGTGAGGGGTTCGTCTTCTTCGGGGCGGGCTCGCGCGCGCTCGTCGCCCCGGTCTTCTTGTGCAAGTGCCAGCGGTGCGGCCAGCAGGATGCCGCCCAGAATCCATCCCAAGCGAAGCCGTGTTCGTGTTCTTGAGAACATTTCGGCACAACCTCCGTCGCCGGAGCCGGGATCCCCTCGCGTCTGCGCAGGGCCGCACTGATTCCCGCAACATCTTAACCGTTACCAGCCGAAAAGTTGCGACCCGACCGGTACGCATTTTGCTCGCTGGAAATTCGGGACGAATGTCGCACAATGGGTTGGATATGAAGAACCGGATCCACGTCCGCACGCTGGTTATCGACGACGATGCGACGGTCTGCCGCCGGCTGGCCGGCTGGCTGGACGCGCAAGGGCATGAGGTCCTGACGTTTACCGATCCGGCCGCGGGTATGGAACGCGCGAAGCAGAGCTCGTGCGAGTTGGCGCTGGTTGATTTGCGCCTGCCCGATGCCGACGGTGCCGAAGTCATCGAGCGGCTGTGCGAAGCGTCGCCGCACACGCGTGTCGTGGCGATGAGCGCGTTTCCACAGGCCGATCAGGTGCGCAGGGCAATTCGGGCGGGGGCGCGCGACTTGATCGAAAAGCCAATCCAGCAGCGTGTGCTGCTCAAAGTGCTGGAACGGCAACTGGCCGAGATTGGCATCCCCGTGCGGAGCGAGCGGCAGTTCAATCGTCGTCTCGGGGCGCGGCTGCGCAAAGTGCGGCAGGAAGCGCGGCGAACGCAGCAGGAGGTTGCCGAGGCGGCCGGCATCACCCCCGCGCAGCTTTCGCAGATCGAGCTCGGCAAGACCGCGACGTCCACCTGGACATTGGCGCGGATCAGCGGCGCGTTGAGAATCAGGCTGGCATCGTTGTTCAACGGATTGTAGGTGCGAGTTCCAGAAGGTCGTCCGCCCGAATGACTGCACTTGGGCAGGGAGCCTACCGACTGCTGTGTCGCCGACTGCGTGCGCGTCGCGCGCCAAGAAGCTCGTCCCCCGCGATGGTGCGCCGGTGGTGTGAGAGGTTTCGTGCGGTCGCATACCTGATGTGGCTGTAGCGAGTCAGGGCCAACAACCCCGTCCGACATCGGAAGAATGCGCTCTACGCGAGGCGAACACTCTTTAAGTGCGGCAGGTCGAGCACGTCGAACTGCGTTCGCAGGTCGGCAATCAGCTCGCCACGCTGGCGGATGTTGTGCTCGTGGATGGGGCCCAGGCCGCCGGAAGCTTCGGTCAGGTAGCGAACGCCGTACGGGTTAAGCCCCATGAGACGCACGCAGGTGGCGTCGACGGCGGTGAGATTGCGGCCGAGGATGACGGCACCGACGGGCCTGGGACGGCCCATGATGGGGCCGTCGCCCTCCATGCCGACCACGCCGTCCACGATCGCCAACGTTGGCCGGACCGTGGCGTTAATGTCGAGAATCGCATTGGGGATGCCGGCCCAGTGGAGCGCGTTCTTGGGCCAGCCGTAGACCACGCCGGGCATGACGCCAAACAGGTTCTTCATCGCGCAGGTGACGCCGGCCCAGTGGTGCGTCTTGAGCTTCGGCATGGAGACGATGACGTCGGCCGACCGCAACGTCTTCGGGAGATAGAGCTGCGCCAGGTTTGTCCGGTTTGCGGCGTTGACGACCGGCTCGACGTCGTCGTGGTTCAAGTCGACGAACTCGAGGTGGGCTTCCGCGAGCGCCCGTCCCATACCCGATTCGTCCAGCACGAGCCAAGTGTCGCGGCGATGGCCCTGGCCCTCGGCCACGAAGACCTCCCGGGCATCAAGGCGGCGGAAGACTTGCGCCGCGGCAGCCACCAGGGCCGGATGCGTGTTGATATGTGTTTGCCCGACCGTTGTCTCGACCAGGTTGGGCTTGAGCAGCACGCGCCGGCCGCGAATCTGCCGACGCGTAATGCCAAGTTCGTGCAGTCCGGCAGAAATGAGTGAAACCAGGTTGGCGGTGTAGTCGTCCGCCTTGCCGATAAAGACATCCGCGCGCCAGCCGCGCTCGTGTCGCTTCCACCACACGGCCGTCCCCGCCAATCCCCAGCCGAGCGCGAACACGCTGCCCAATCTGAGCAACCGGCGGCGGGTAAGCTTGCGCGCTGAGCCGGAACTGTCGGGGTTGGCCGCAGGATCATTCATCGGCTCGTGCCTCCGGCGCGTCGATCAGCGGGCAGGCGTTTCCACCGGCCAAGAGCAGCAACGCGTCGTAATGTGGGGTAGCAGGCCGATCGAGCACTCGCCGCGCACAGTCGTCCAACCGGGCCTGTGCCTCAAACGGCTGCGCGTTCCACGCGCGCATGCCGATCAGTCCCCAGGCCAAGGAGAGCGGCGCGCGAAGGCGGCGCAGTTCTTTTGCCAGGTATTCGAGGGCGACGTTGACGCGCTCGTCGCGAGACTCACCGGCCAGCGCGGCGAGTGCAACACCGGTGGTGGCCGGGAACGGCCGCAGGACATGCTCAAGCACGCGCGGATTTCCATAGTTCCAACCGCCGTCGGGCAGGGCCCGGTCCAGGATCAGCCGCACACCCTCGCGAACGCGCGGGTGGTCGGCTTTTTCAGCGACGCGCAGGGCGAGGATTGCGTACGCTGTTGGCTCGAGCCAGGAATGAGTGCCTGCCGCCCAGGGCCAGCCGACGAGCGCCGTGTCGTGATCATAAGCCACCGGGTCGGGCCGAATCCTTCGCCCGCGCGCCCTCAACAGCCAGTTCGTCGCTCTTTCAGCCTGCGCCGCAAACGTTTGGTCATGCCGGGGGGTGGCACGCAGCCAGGCGAGCAGCGCCAGCGCCGTCGGCCAGTGGGGCGACGGCGCCTCAGCCGAGATCGGGACCGCGCCATCGCTGCGTTGAAGATGGGCTAACCACTGGAGCGCCCCAGCCACGTGCTCCGGCGCCAGCTTCATTGTCGCCAAGGCGAGTGCGGCCAGCGCCGTCGGCTCCGCGCTGCCCGCGCTGTCGGCGCGGTAGCCCCAGGCGCCCGCGGTATCAGCCGCGTTGATGAGGCGTTCAGCCAGTTCAAAGCGCCAGTCAGCACGCATGGGTACCGCAACGTCTCAGGTGCAACGACCGCACCCGGCGCCGGGCCCCTTTCGCTTTGGCGGGCGGGTGCGCTACTCTCGGGTGAGCCGAGACTGTTTCTATCGGCGTCGGGCCGATCCGGCCTTGCGAGCTCCGGCGGCCGGAATGTTGGATAGTGCGGGCAGGCGTCGCCGCGTTTTCGAGCGATGGAGTGGCGAAACCTTGTGACTGATAGGTCGAAATCAATATACAGTATACGTGCGCATCACCCGAGAATCGGGTCTTGCCAGAGGCTGACGTGCTTGCTGACACCTTGCTCGCCGTTTCACTGACTCGTTCTGCTCCGCCACTGGCGGAACAGGTGGAGGCGGCTGTTCGAGCCGGGGCAGACCTGATCGAGCTGCGCGTCGATCGCATCGGGGATGACCGCGCCGTCGAGGCACTACTGAAAGAGCCGCACGCGGTGCCGTTCATCCTGACCGTGCGCAGTGCGGAAGAGGGGGGCGCTTGGAGCGGCGACGAGGCTTGCCGCGTCGCGCTGCTCGAGCGTTTGGGGCGGCACGGGCCGGGCTTTGTGGACGTCGAATACGCCGCCTGGCAGCGCTCGCCGAGCGTGCGCCTGAAAACCGGGCCGTTGTGTAAGCTGGAGGAGGCACCAGGCGGGAGGCCCGAGGGAACGAAGGCGCCAAGGCACAGAGGGGACGGCGCGGCGCGGCGGCGCTTGAACACGCTCATCATCTCGCGCCACGATTTGCACGGCACGCCCGTCGAGCTGGACGAAGTTTTTGACCGTTTGGAGGCGACGCCGGCGGGGGTTGTCAAGGCGGTGTTTACGGCTCAGCAGGCCCTGGACTCATGTCGAGTACTTGAGCAGTTGCATCGCCGCGGCGGCCGGCAACAGATGATCGCTTTGGCGATGGGCGAAGCCGGCTTGCTGAGCCGGGTGCTGGCGCGAAAGTTCGGCGCCCTCCTGACGTTCGCGGCTCTGGAGCGTGGCGTGGAGGCCGCCCCCGGACAACCCACGCTCGACGAACTGCGCAATACTTACCGCTGGGAAACGGTCAACCGACGCACGCGCGTTTTCGGCGTGGTCGGCTGGCCCGTGACGCACTCGCTCAGCCCAGCGCTGCACAACGCCGCGATGGCGGCCGACGGCATCGGCGGCGTTTACCTGCCGCTACCGGTGAAGCCCGCCTATGGTGATCTCGCTGCGTTTCTGGACTACGTGACCGAGAACGATTGGCTCGATATCGCGGGGCTGAGCGTGACCATCCCGCACAAAGAGCATGTCGCCCGCTGGCTCAACGAGCGGGGCTATCCCGTCGGTAAGCTGGCGCGACGCTGCGGCGCGGTAAATACGCTGGCGCGCGCACCAGACACCGGCTGGCGGGGCGAGAATACCGATGTACCCGGCGCGCTGCGGGCGCTCGAAAGCGTGCCGGAACTCGCCGGCGGCGGGCTCCGCGGCCAGCCGGTGGACGTGCTAGGGGCGGGCGGCGTGGCCCGCGCCGTGGTCGCGGGGCTGGTCGAGCGCGGCTGTCGGGTCACCGTCTACAATCGTTCCGAGGATCGTGCTCGCACCCTGGCGCAGCAGTTGCGCTGCGCGTGGAAACCGTGGTCGCAGCGGTCAGCCGGCACCGGCCGCGTACTCGTCAACTGTACCAGCGTCGGCATGGCGCCCGATACTCAATCGTCACCGGTTTCGGCGGAACGACTGCGTCCGGAAACCGTCGTCTTCGACACGATCTACAACCCGGCAGAAACGCACTTGTTGGCCGCGGCCCGCGCGCGGGGGTGCCGCGTGGTCAGCGGCGTTGAGCTGTTCATCGCTCAGGCGGCCGAGCAATACGCGCTCTGGCATGGACGGGCGGCACCGCTGACGACATTACGCCGGGCGCTGCAGGGGGCTTCGTAACGGGTGGCAGCCCTGCTGCCGGCGAGTGCTGGGCTGACGCGGATGAGCGACCATCCGTCATCGGCGGGCCGGGCGTTCTTTTCGGCCGCCTGGTGACGTGATTCCGTCTTTTTTTTCTTCGTCGCTTTTGCCTTCCGTTTTTTCGTTTTGAACAGTTCTGGTGTCACGTGACAGGAACCTTGCCTGGAGCGTGAATTGCGGTTGTCCTCGCGAAACAGGCAGCTTTCCGGCGTGAGCGCGGGGCGGCACGAGCGACGGCGAAATAGTGAGGTGCCCTTGGTGACGGGTCCGCCGAAGCGGGCCCGACTTTCCGGAAGGGAAGCGTTCGCAGCGGCGCGGACGCACACCGAAGTCGTTAGCTGGGTCTGGCGGCACGTTCCGCCGAAACTTGCTGAGAAAGGGTGAAACATGAAGGCACTTGGTCGCAGAGTCAGGGAATTTCTGGTCAGCGAAGACGGGCCAACCGCAACTGAGTATGCGGTGATGCTGGCGCTGATTATCGTGGTTTCCATCGCGGCGATTACTGCGCTCGGTGGCAACGTCAACAGCACCTTCACGGACGTGAATAACCAGGCGTTTCCAACTGGATCGTAAGCGGCGACGCATTCGCTTCGTGTGAGGACTATCGGACGGCGGCGCTTCGCAATCACGGGGCGCCGTCGTTTTCCTTGTTAGTCCGAGTCATCAAACCGTCCGATGAAAGGTGTTGTGCTGAGCTCTGGCGCGTTGGGTGACGACCCGCAAAGCGCCCCGACACGCGAGTGGGAACGTCCATGAGCTTCGGTTACTGGGAAGTTAGCCTGGCCATCCTGATCCCGGCGATCCTGTACGCCGCCTGGATCGACTACAGCGAGCGGCGCGTGCCGAACTGGCTGAATGCGTCGCTGGCGGCGGCCGGTCTGATAATGCGGGGCGTATTGATCGGTTGGCAGGGCGTTGGAAGCGGAGCGCTCGGATTACTCGTGGGTCTGGGCGTCTTGATCTTGCCCTGGGCGGTGCATGGCATGGGTGCCGGCGACGTCAAGCTCATGGCTGCCATCGGGGCCTGGCTAGGCCCCTGGCTGACGCTGCTGAGTTTCGCAGTCAGCGCAATCATCGGCGGCGTGCTGGCGCTGGTCATGATCTTCGCGACCGGTCGCGCCGTTCACGCTTACACCAATCTGCAAACCATGGTGAGCAAATTCCGCCGCCTCGACACGGCCTTTAGCGCTTTTGGCGGTGCGAAGACGTTCGGGGACGGCAGTCAGCTTTTGCCCTACGGGGTGCCGCTGACGGCGGGCACGATCGGCGTGCTCTTGACCTACTACTTCGGAGGGTGGTTACCGTGAGACGCATGAGTGGGAAGAAGCCCGGCAAGCGGATGCGGCGCGGGGTGGTGGCGGTCGAGCTAGCCATCGTTTTGCCGCTGCTGTTCTCCTTGCTGTTCGGCATTATCGAGTTCGGCTGGGTG
>JBHHZX010000200.1:0-7571 GCA_046758265.1 Phycisphaerae bacterium | reverse complement strand
ACACGCTGACGTTCACGTGGGAATGGATCTCGGGCCCGGTCCGCGTCGATCCGGTGCAAACTGACCCGAGTGATCCGATTGCGATCGTTACTCTGACCGTTCCGGGAGTATACGAATACCGGCTGATCGTTGACGACAACGTCAACGCGTTGCCAAGCACAGACACCGTACGCATTACCGTCGTCGATGAATTGCCACCAAAAACCCCGCCTGTGGCGATCATCGAGGGTCCGGCCAACGCCCAACCGGTGGGCGCGATCATCACGCTCGTCAGCCGGTCCACCGACCCGGATCGCCCGGACGATCCGAACGGCCTCCTCCTCGACTACCGTTGGCAGCAAACCAACGAGTTGGGCGGCCCGCTGGCACCCGAGGAGTTGCAGGACGCCTTTCAGCCACTCAGCGGTCTGACCGAGAAAAAGTCCACCTGGCAGGCCATCACGCCGGGAACCTTCTATTTCCGCCTGCTCGTCGATGACGGCGACTTCCGCTCCAGCGCGCGGTTCTCCGTCGAGGTGATCGATACGGAGACGGGCGGCAGCACGGCGGCCGCGGGCAATTCGCCAGCGGCCGGCGGCTCGAATTCCGGCGACGGCGCCTCGCAGCAGCAGAGCCTGCCCACACCGGCTTTCTGCGGCGCCGGCATGCTGCCGGTCGCAGTCCTGCCGCTGGCGTTGTGCGTGATGCGAAGACGCATGCGCTAGACGCACATGGATTCTGAAACACGCCGGGCCGGGTGGCTGGTCAGCAGCCTTCCCGGCCCGTAACCTCTTCGGCAGGTCGGTTCAGCCAGCTTGTCCCGAGCATTGCCTTGACCCGTTCGCCTGCCGATCTCAAAGCGCTTCCCATCGCGGTCGCTGCGCCGGTCGAGCCGCGGCTCCACCGCGAGCTGCCCCCTCTGGTCGTCCTGGCAGCCCTGCTCGCACTAGCTTGCTGCGGGCACTTCGTGAAACCCCACGGCGATTTCTACGAGTTTCGGGAAACCGGCCATGCGCTGCTGCGCGGCGAGCTCCCTCCCACCTTCAAGCGCGCCCCCGTGTTTCCCTTGCTCGTCGCTGCCGCAGGCACACTGCTTGGCACTATCCTCACTACGCAGACGCCGCCCGACCAGTTAGCCGCCAGTTGGATCAACGCGGCCTTGCTCCCGTGCAATGTAGCTCTCACTTACCTGATCGGTCGGCGATGGTTCGGCGCCGGGTCCCGCTGGACCGCGACGTGGGTGGCGCTGCTCCCTGTCGGCCTCTACTGCACAGCGCATGTGTTGGTCGAGCCGCTGCTGGTGGGCATGATCCTGTTGACAATCTGGCTCGCCGGGCGCGGCTCGAGATGGGCCTATCTGACCGCCGCCCTGGCCAGCATGACCCGCTACGACGCTGCCGGCCTGTTGATCGGGGTGGCGCTCGCCGATCTGCTCGGCCGCCAAAGGCTGCGTGTGGCCGTCACGCGTACCGCGCTCGCGCTCACGCCGTTGGTGCTCTGGCTGGCGCTGACGGCCCTCACCTGGGAGACACGCTCGGAAGACCATTACCTCAGACAGATCGGGGAGCGGTGGCAGTTCGAGGTGGCGTGGCCGCTCGACGCCACGTTCCGCTGCGTCTTCGGACCGGAAACGTTACCCGTACCGGTGTGGCTCGCGGACTGGGAGCCCTGGTTGCGCGGCGGCACGCGCTGGGGGATCGTTGTGGCGGCAGTGCTTGGCGGGGGAGTCTTGCTGTGGCGCCGGGATCGCGCCGTACTCGGCAGCCTGACGCTATTCGTCGGCTACATACTCGTCCACGCCGTGTTTCCGTTTCGATCCGGATTCGAGCGCTTCGGCTATCCACCGGCGCCGCTGGTGATATTGGCGGCGGGAGTGGGCGTACACTTTCTCGCCAGGTGGGTTTCCGGCAGCATTCAGAGCGGCGCGGTCCGCGGCCTGCTGCTGCTGGTCGTGGCACTACCGCTGCTGATCCTGGCGTACGGCGAAGCGTCTCGACTCCGGGCGCTACTGTCACTACCACGACAGTGGCTCACCTCCCTGCCGGTTTTCGCGCTCGCCGGCGTCACGCTCGTTTGGGTGACTTCCTGGCGGGGCCGGTCCAATGTCGCGGGGCGGATCGTCGGGTATCTAGCTCTCTGTCTGCTGGCGCTCGTTCATCTTCGCCAGGCGTTGCCGCTGCTCGGGGATGGCCGTGAGCGGATCAACGACGTTGGCGCAGCCCGCTGGATCCGCGCCAATACGGGGCCGGAAGAGGGCGTGCTGACCGATTCGCCCGGCCTCTTAAGGCTTTACGCCGACGATCGGGCGCCGCAGCGCTTTGTCGGCCTTGGCGGAATCGTCGCTGAAAGCTGGCCCGCTATCCTGGCCGAATGCCGTAGACGCGGCATCTGCTACATCATCTGGCACGACCAGGTCTTCGCCGAACAGGGCGCGTACTACATCCGCAAGTGGCGGCTCGAGCGCTTCGCCGTGCTGGCGAATCCTGAGGCAGCTCCGGGGCTCGTGGTTGAGATGCGCTACGAAGAGCGCCCGACCCTGTGGATTCTGCGGGTCTTGCCGGAGTGAGGGTCGGCGAGACACCAGCCGCTACGCGCGTTCGTTCTTCGGCCGCGTCTTCCAGCGTCGGTGCATCCAGAGATACTGCTCCGGGCGGCGGCGAATGGCGGCCTCGAGCGCGTGCGCAAAGGTCTGCGTGATCCATAACAGCGGATCGTCTTGGCCATCCCACTCCTCCGGCCGAATGATGCGCTCTGCCGCGATGCTATAGTGGAATCCCGGGCGCACCCGCGCGGCGTACCCGACCACCAGGGGCACACGATGCTGCATTGCCAACAGCCCGATCGACTTGTACCACGACGCCGGGCGTCCGAAGAACTCCGCGAACACTCCCTTGCGACCGGCGTCCTGGTCGGAAATGAAACAGAGCGTCCCGCCGCTCTCGATGACTTCATCCACCGACTCGGCCGCCCCTTTCTTGTACAGCAGGCTCACGCCGCCCGCCTCACGCGACGACAGGATGAACTCGTTCACCAGCGGATTGTCGAGTGGCCGCATGACGGCGGTCAGCGGCAGCCCGAGCCGCGCAATGGTGTAGCCCAGCAATTCGTAATTGCCGAAGTGCGCCGTCAGCATGATCACGCCGCGGCCGGCGAGCAGTTCCCGAAGGGCCGGACCCAAGTTGTCCAGGCTGATATAGCGCGCCCAAGACCATTCGTTGACCAGGCGGGGCGTCATCACCATCTCGACCAGATAAAGCTGCGCGAAGTGCTCGAACGAGCGGCGGGCGATCTTCCACAGTTGGGCTTCGTCGTAGCGATCGCCGAGCGCGGGACGCAGGTTATCCATCGCCCGGACGCGGTGGCGTTTCATCAGCCGCCACCAGATGTTGCCCATGAGCTTGGCGGTCTTCAGGTTTGCCGGGATGGGAAAGCAGCCGATGATCAGTACCCACAACCGCAGGGCGACGTATTCGAGCACGTAGCGTAGCGCCACGCCGCGGCTCGGCGCCGCCTGCCAGGCTTCCCGGACGCGTTCCCACCACGCGCGCTGTGACCGAGGCATCATCCCTCACTCGTGGAGGCGGGTTGCGGGGCCGGCGAGTCGGGCGGCTCGGCCGACTCCTCCCTTTCCTTCGCCAGCCGCTCTTGCAGCGCCGCTCTCATCGCGAGCGGCAGTTCGGGCTCTTTCCACGGCGGCGGCTGATTGCTGAACAGAAGGTACCGCCGAGTCCAGTGGCCCTGGCGCGCGATCATCCACACGAACGTTTCCGGCAGCATGCGGCCTTCCTTTTCCAGTTCCGCGCGGGCCTTCGCGTGAAACACGATGTAGTGGGCGGCGCTGGTGACGTACAGGGCCAGCTCATCGGCCTGAAGCCCGCGGAGCATCTCCTCGCCGACGATGCGGATTTCGCGTTCGAGGTCTCGGGTCCCGCCGACCATTTCGAGCAATTCGAGCTGGTCAATCAGCCGTGGGAACCGGATGTCGCTGTACCAGATGATGCGCGGATCCTGCTGGGCGATCTGTCGCAAACGCGCCTGGTGTTGCGGTGAAAGGGTTGCCAGCTGTGCCGCGAAATCCTTGAACGGCGCCTGGGACGCGACAATGGGCATGAAACACGGCCAGACCCACAGCCAGGCCAGCCACATCGTGCTGACCAACGCCGCAAACGACGCGTTCTCGCGCCGCTGCGTGTACAGCCACGCCGCGAGGATCGCGCCAACAGTAAAGATGACGGCTGCGACCGCGTACGGTTGCCAGATCTCCGCCCACGTGCAGATGTTCTGCGACAAGTGCTTCACCCACAAACTGTGGTAGATCAGAACGCAGAGCGCAATGAGGCCGCCCGGCACCAGCACGCAGACCGCCCAGAAACCCAGCCGGTCGCGTTCAGGCCGCGCGGGCCGATTCGGGTCCAAAAAGGCGGCCAGTTCCACGCCCAGCAGCACGAACAGCGGCGGCATCGCGGGCAGGAAGTACCGCGTTTCCTTGCCGGTGGCGACAGTCAGAAAAATCAGCAGGCTGACGAACCAGATCAGCACGAAGTACATACCGTTGCGGTTGACGCCCTCGCGCCGTCGGAACGGGCGGGCGAGCGCGCCCGGTATGGATAAGCTGTAAGGGACGGCGAACAGCAGTGCGACGCCGACGTAGAACAAGTACCAGAACCACTTTTTCTGGGCATCGACGTTCGGCAGGTCGCCGGTGACGCGGTCAAAGTACTCGATCCGCCACTTGTAGATCGCCAGCTCCTCGAAATGCATGGCGGCGAGCGCCCAGGGCAGCCAGGGCAGGAGGAAGAGCAGCAGACCCAGCAAATGCCACCAGCTCCCGAAAATCTTCCAGCGGTTGCGCAGCAGCACATATAGAAGCGCAGGCAGGCCGACGCACATCAGCGGCAACGGCATCTTGTAAAGCATGCCTAGGCCGGCGAAGAAGTAGCCCAGCAGCCACAGCGTGTTGCGCTTCCAGCCTGGGGGTTCGGCCTCCGAGCCGACCCACAGGCACGCCAGCGACATTGCGATCAACGTTGCCACGCCCAGGTCACTGGCCGCTCCGTGCGACCAGTACAGGACCATCGTGCTCGACGCCGCCGCGAAGCCCGCGAAGACCGCCGCCCGATCGCCGGCAATGCGCCGTGTCAGCCAGAAGATCGTGATCACCAGCAGCACCGCGGCAATCGCGTTCGGGAGGCGCGCGGAGACTTCGTCGACCGGCGTGCTACGCAGATAACTGGCCAGACAGACGGCCCAGTACGCCCCCGGCGACTTCTGCAGCCGCGCTTCGCCGCAGAACTCGGGAATGATCAGCGGCCGCCACTGCCAGCCCGCTTCGCTGTTGGCAAACATCTCGGTGATGTTCTCGTACATTTCGCGCGCCGGCTGCGCGACCCAGGCTTCGACCGGCTCTAACCCCCCACCGCCGTCGAGGTCGTAGAACGACAGCAATGCCGTCCAGCCGACGAGCGCGATGAACCAGCCCCACGTTGCGGGCGCCATTGGTTGGCACGCACAGCGCGGTTCAGCTTCCACTGTTGGAGGGGAGGTCGCATCCGCGGGCGCCGGCGATGAGGGTGCGGCGTCCGGTTTCGAGAACAACTTCGAATCGGAGGTTGACAAGCCGAATCCTTTCGTAGGTCAGGAGGCCCCGCCCGACTGCCGGCTGCCTGCCAGCGGCGCTTCCATCGCCTGGTTGACCCGGTTCATCAGCGTCACGTAGTCGACCTGTGTGCGCATCAGCTCCTTTAGTGCCTCGTTGCTGGCCATCTTTTGCTCGCATTCGGCCAGCTTCCTTTTATCGGCTACCTCAATTGGCTTCTGTTCGGCTTCGAGCCGACGCACGTGCTGCGCCTGTTCTTCATAGGCTTTGAGCAGCTGCTGGGCCTCACTGTCCTGTTCAGCCTTCGCCCGTGCTGCCATGAATGCCCGGACGCGCGGGTGGTTGGCGATCGCCTCGCCTAACGCGCGGGCCCGGTCCAGAAGTTCCTGCATCGCGGCCATCTCCCACCTGTGTTCTTCCGCTTATTCCGCTCGTCTGTCCTTCGCAAAACGTCTTTACAGGCCGATTCGCGTAGCGGCGGTCGTCCCACGCCGACCTTTTCCGACATCTGCTGCACGCCGAACGCGGAGGTCCGGCGCTACAGTTGTGCGCTGGACCGTGACGCGGTGCAAATTCTAGCAGCGCGTCGCCAACTCCGCATCCTACCGAGTATCATGCTGGCCTTAATCTGCGGCGGCGACATGACGCCGGCTCAACCGAGGTGGCAGCAGGCATGGCAATCACTCGACGGGACTTCGTGCGTACCGCGGCCGGTTTCGCCGCGGTCGGACTTGGAGGAGGCGCAACGGCAATGGGACAGATGGCACAACGACAGCAGGCCGGACCACGCGGCAGAGGCGGCCCGATCGTCATCTCCAGCGCCAACGGCGTGCCCACGTGCAACAAAGCGCTGGAGTTGATCAGGCAGGGCGCCGACCCGCTCGATGCCGTCGTCGCCGGCATCAACCTCGTCGAGGACGATCCGAACGATCACGCCGTCGGTTACGGCGGCCTGCCGAATGAGGACGGCGTGGTCGAGCTCGACTCCTGCGTGATGCACGGCCCGGCGCATAAGGCGGGGGCGGTCGCCGGCCTGAGAAACATCCGCAACCCCTCCAGCGTCGCCAAGCTGGTCCTGCGGCGAACCGATCACGTGCTGCTGGTTGGAGAGGGGGCCCTGCGCTTTGCCAAGGCGCACGGTTTCAAAGAACAGGAACTGCTCACCGACGAAGCCCGCCGCATCTGGCTGAAATGGAAGGAATCGCACTCGGACAGCGACGACTGGCTGCACCCGGAGGCCGATCAAGAGGCCGCCCGCTGGAAGACGGAGGAGCAACCGGAGTTTACTTACGGCACGATCTCCTGCATGGCGCTGACCGAGGGCGGTGACCTGGCCGGCTGCACCTCCACCTCGGGCCTGTCGTACAAGATTCCCGGGCGTGTGGGTGATTCACCCATCATCGGCGCCGGGCTCTACGTCGATAACGACGTCGGCGCGTGCGGCTCGACCGGCCGCGGCGAGGCCAACCTGCAAAACTGCTCGTGCTTCATGGTCGTCGAATTCATGCGCAACGGCATGACGCCGGAGGAAGCCTGTCTGGCGATCCTTAAGCGCGTGGCGAAAAAGACCGAGCCGCGCTTGCGTGACGAGAACGGCAAGCCGAGCTTCGGGCTCAAGTTCTACGCGCTTCGCAAGGACGGCCTGTACGGCGGCGCGTCCATGTGGGATGTGGCGAAGATGACCGTTCACGACGGGACCGAGTGCCGCACGATCGAACTGCCGTCGCTGTGCGGCGAGCGTCCCGAGCAAGAGTAGGGTCCGCTACGCGGACTGGTTCAAGGCACGAAGTCCCGAAGGGTGGTTGAAAAGCGTCGGGTCCGCTGTGCGGACCAAGGGTTGATGGACTTCATGGTCGCAGCGCGTGTTACCCTGCGGCCTACCGCCGCTTGAATTGCCGCTCCAGGTCGCGGAGCGTCAAATGCAGCGTCGTCGGCCGGCCGTGCGGGCAATGGCTGCTGCGCTCGGCCAGCTCGCGGCGAGCGAGGAGCGCGTTGA
>JBHHZX010000199.1:0-7672 GCA_046758265.1 Phycisphaerae bacterium | reverse complement strand
GGACGCCCCGCCCGGGTGCCGCCGCGCGACGCGCTGCCAATGATCTGCAGGTATTGACGAACACGCTCGTGCGCCTGCTCGGTGAGTTCGATTCCTTTCTCCGTGAGCGCGGAAATGAGTTCTTCCTCACCAAGCGGCGAGGAACCCGGCAAAGCCGACCCGGGTAACTCCATCCACGCCTGCAACCGGTCTTGGGATACAACAATTCGGACCTGACTGGTTTTCGCGTTCGTGCCCGAGCCCATGGTTCGCTCCAATATGGCGCCACGTGCTGGCGGCAGGCGCACTCCGCGCGAGCGCTCGCCCGTAGTCGTATCGGTGAAAGCGGACCGGGGT
The DNA here is from genome assembly GCA_046758265.1 of Phycisphaerae bacterium. GTDB lineage: Bacteria > Planctomycetota > Phycisphaerae > UBA1845 > Fen-1342 > JALSRY01. Next base: position 7,336 of record JBHHZX010000199.1, on the reverse strand, counting down.
CTGTAATATGCGGCGGCATCCGTCAGGCGGCTCCACAAGCCTTCCTTCCGCCGGCGGTAACCTCGGGCCGACGAGAGGCCTGTCAACGTCCGAATGCACTGGCCCTGCGAGGGCTTGGGGGGCAAAGAATTCGCCAGATCTGCCAACGAGCCAACGGCGTTGCTCGTGCGCGCTTACGCCAAACCCGCCTTCAGCAGGTCCATGAGGCGTAGCAGGCCCACTGGTTTCCCCCCCTCGTCCACGACCGCCAAGCTCGTAATCTGGCTCTCCGACATGATGCGCAAGCAGTCTACTGCGGGCCGCGACCCGCGCACGGTCGAAATCGGTACCGGAGGTGCCGACGGCGAGCGACGACTACCAGCGTGGGCCGTGCGCGCGTCCAGTTCGCGTGGGTTCGGCACGCGGGAGAAGATCCGCCGCAGGTCGCCGTCGGTGAACGTCCCTAGCAGCGTCCCGTCCGCCTCGCACACCAGCGCCAGCCCGAGCTGTTTGCGTGTCATCTCGACCAGCAGATGCTCAAACGAATCGTCCGCCTGCACCAACGGCAATTCAGCGCCCGTGTGCATCAGGTCGGCAGCCCTTAGCAGGAGGCGGCGTCCAAGCGTTCCCTCGGGATGAAGTTGCGCGAAGTCATTGGCCTCAAAACCCCGCGCATGCAGCAGAGCCATCGCCAGCGCGTCGCCGACCGCCAGCATCAGGACACAACTCGTGGTGGGCGCCAGGTTGAGCGGCCCGGCTTCGGGCACCTCCGGAAGCAAGATCAGATGCCGGCTCAGCTCCGCCAGCCGTGACTCGCGTCCCTGCGTAATCCCGATCACCGGTCCTCCCAGGCGGCGAAAGTGGGCCACGAATCGCAGCACTTCCTCGGTATTCCCGCTCCGCGACAGGGCGACCAGGCAGTGGCGCTCGGTGACGATGCCGAGGTCGCCGTGCAGCGCCTCAACCGGGTGCATGTAAACTGCCGGCGTGCCGGTGCTGGTCAGCGAGGCGGCAATCTTTTGAGCAATGTTCCCGCTCTTGCCCAAGCCGCTCACGATGACCTGAGTACTGGGCAGAATCGTTTCCAGAGCGGCGTCAAACCCGTTATCGAGCGTCTCAGCCAGGCACTGCAGCGCCCTGGCTTCGTCCGCCACCACCCGCCGGGCAATTTCAAGAGGAGTTTTCCTTTTCACGGCGTTATTCTTTTTCTTGCTCCGCCGCGGTGGGAGCGACGACCGGCGGCTCGGACCGCTCGAGGGCCGCCAGTTTCGCACGCACCGCCGCCCTCACGTCGGCCAACCGCGCCCGCTTGCGTTCCGAACTCTCCGCCTCCAACAGCGAAAGCGCCTTCTGCCAATCCTGCCGGGCGGCGTCATGATCCCCCAGACGGTACGCCGCGTCGGCCAGATGATCGTAAATGACGGCGTCCTGCCCGTCACGCAGTCGCACGGCGCGGGCCAGGTGCTTTTGGGCGCTGCGGAAGTCTCCCGCCTTGTAATACGCCCACCCGAGACTATCGATAAACGCCGCGTTCCAGGGCTCGGCAGCGACCGCATGGCGAATTAACTCCGTCGCCTGCCCCAGGTTCCGCCCCAGATCGACCCAGGTGTAGCCCAGGTCGTTAAACAGGCCCGGGGCATACTTCCGCTCCTCGTCTTCAAACAGGCGCACGAGGACCGGCAAGTAGTCGAGTAGCGCCTCCATGACCTCCGCGCACTCGGGCTCGCGGCCGGCGGCTGCCAGAACATGCCGCTTGAGTTCCAACGCTACGACGCGGAGCACGCTCTCCCGGTCCTCAGCCTCTTTCAGCCACTGGTCACAGCGTTCCACGGCTTGGTCGTATCGCCCGGCGTCGAGCAACGTGATCGCGATGCGCTCGCAGCCCACCAGCCGCATGCCAGAGGCGACGCCACGCTCGGACAGCAACGCGTCAAACTCAGCCAGCGCTTTGTCGGTCTCCCCTTTCGCCGCTTGGCAGCGTCCCAGCCAGATCCGCCGCTCCATGCTCTCGGCGTAGTCACCTTCAAACTTGCGGGCGACCTCGAGCGCCTCGTGGGCACGACCGTCCGAGAGCAAGGCGTTGATGAGCCATTCGGTCTGCCGGGCGCTGGACGGATCCGCCTTCAGCCACTGGCGAATCCGCTCGACGACCTGCGCGTGCTGGCCGGTGTCTGCGGCCCACCGACAGAAGCGTCCGCGGCGATCAAGATCGTCCGGATCCAGGTCGAGCCACGCTTCCAGCGCTTCGAAGGCCTCGTCGTGGCGGCCCGCCTTGATCAAGACGATCACCTTGTGCCACACCAGGGCTTCGTTCTTCGGATCGTTCGCGAGCCAACCCTCCACCAGCCGCAGCGCCTCATCGAACTCGCCGAGAACCAGGAACGAATCGCGCAGCTTCTCCCGCAGCGCGCTGCGACGAATCTCGTCCTCGACCAGTTCGATCAGACGCCGCAACGCGGCTCGTCCTTCTTCGAAGCGAAAGTCGTTGAGGCAATAGACCGCCAGCGGCTTGAGCACGCTCAAACGATTCGGAAAACGCTTGACCAGAGTTTCCAACAAACCGATTGCTTCGTCGAATTCCCAACGCTGCGCGAGCATCTTCGCCAGCAGGATCGTGAAGTGGTATTCCTCGGGATGGGCGCTGCGCGCCTTTTGGATGACCTCGTACGCCTCGTCGAGCCGCCCCCATTGAAACAACCCCGCCGCCAAATAACGCGCGGTGGCCAGATCGTCGGGATACTGATCGAACTGCGCCTGCAACTCGGCCAGATGTTCAGGCCCGAACGCCTCGGGGAGAAAGCGCATCGTCGTGTTCACGCGGCGTAGCGTGTCTTTCGGCATCGCATCCTGGTCGATGCGTTCAAGCTGGGCGCGGGCCACTTCCACCTTGCCCTCGCGCAGGTAACAGTCGATCAGTCCCTCCAGGGCCTCACCGTGGCCGGGCTCGTCTGCGAGCGCGGCCTGGAAGTAGCGTTGCGCGCCGAGCAGCTTGTTGAGCCGCCGGTAGTGCCGGGCCAGGGCCAGCTTGTAAGCCGCCTCCTGCGGCCGCAACTTGACCGCCTGCTTGTACGCCCGCTGGGCCTGCTCGTTTTCGTCGAGCCCGTCGTGCGCCTCGGCCAGAACGAAGTAGGCGGCGGCCAGACCGGGCCTTTCCTCGAGCACCTTGTTGGCATGTGCCTTGGCGGCGTCCCACTGGTACGTCGCCAGCAGCATCTCGCCCTGCACCACGTACGCCGGCGCGAAATCCGGCCGCGCCGCGATACAGGACTGCAACAGCTCGTCGGCCAGTGCGAGTTGATCGGCCGCCAGGGCGCTCACCCCGAGCACGAAATCCGTTGCGAAGTCGGCATCCGAACGCGTACGCAGTGCTTCTACCAGCTCGACCACGTTCGCGCCGTTCTCGAGCCAACCCATCCACACCGCCAAGCGCTGCTGCGGCAATTCCGCCAAGCTCGGCTTGTTTCGCACGAGCGTGATCAGCGTTTCCAGGGCGCCGCGCAGATCGCCGGTCGCTTGCTGCGCCGCGGCCAGTTCCCAGGTAAGCTCGCTCTCGTCCGGTCGCTGCCGCAGCAGGGCCCGCCCGATACGAAGTGCTTGCGCCGCCGCCCCAACGCGATTGAGGCGCCGCACCAGTGCCGCCGCCTGTTCCAGGCCGCGCCCTTCTGCGACTGTGTGCGCAACCGTATCGGTCCACTCGTCAAGGCGGTGCGCCGCCCGCGCCGCATCAACCGCGATCGGTATCAGCCCTTCTGCGCTGTCCGGATCATCCCAGTGCTCACGGCAAAACGTGAAGGCCCGCTCTGCGGCGCCCGCGGAGAGCAACGCTTCCGCGTACGTCCCTGCTATGAATACATCATCTGGCCAGGTATCGCGGGCCCACTCGGCGACGCGCACGGCCGCTTCACTACGTCCGAGCCGCCCCAGCAGTTGCAGCCGCTCGGGGACCATCCCGTGTGGGCGTCCGGTGAGCACCGCTGCGATCTCGACTGCGTTGCGTTGCTCGGGGTGGGTTTGCCAAACCGCTGTGTCGAAGTGTCCGTAGGCCTCCGCCGCCGCCAAAGCGTAGCCGGCCTCCGCCAGCGTCTGCCCCAGGTGGTACCACGCGAGCGTGACTTTGGCGTTATTCAGTTCGCGATCGGCGGCGAGCGTCGCCGACCGGTAGTGCGTGATCGCCGCCTCGCGTTCCCCCTGTTGCTGGTAGACTTGAGCCAGCAAGTAATGCACGTCCGCCACGCCGTGCCCGAGGTGCGCCGCCCTTTCCGCCGACGAACGTGCCGCGTCGAATTGTCCCAGGCGCATCTTGGCCAGGGCCAGCAGGTAGTGGATCTCGCACCGATCGCCGCCGGGTTGCGCGGGCACGCCGGCCAGCGTATCCACCGCCGCTTGAAAACGTCCCTCGTCGATCTGGGCGCGGGCTTGCTCGTAGGCCGCCTGCACCGTCGGCACTTGGCTCCACGGCACAGCCGTCACCGGCGGCAGCGGCTCGGCACCGGCAATCTCACTCAGCGGCGTCTGCGCCCGTTGCGGATCGGCCAGCCCGTCATCCGTTCCCGGCAAGACCGACGCGCCCGCCGCCGACACGATCAGGGCTGTAATGACGCAGGCCGCCTGCGGGAGCGGTCGCCGTCCGAGGCCCGCGTCACTCCGTTTCATCAGCCCGATCGTGTGTCGCATCGGAGAATCCCATCCGGCCCGCCAACTACCGGCGTCGCCCGCTTGAAGGCGCAGAAGGAGGCGGTTACCTGCTGAGCAGCAACCCGCGTGCCTCCTCGAACGACTCAGTCGTGCGCCGACCGCGCGCCACTGCCGACGCTCCTTGAGCCGGACGCGCTCACGCCGACTTCGCCTTTGCCGGCGAGCGACGGGCCCGCTTTGCTGCGTTCGCCCGCAGAGTTCTCTTCGCTCTGGCCTTGCCAAGCGCGGCAGGCCTGTTCTTGCGTTTCGTCCGCGCCTTGAGCTTCGTCTTGGACCTGGGCCTGGAAGCCGCCCGTGCTTTGCGTTTCGCGGTCGACCGGACCGCCTTGCGTTTCTTCGCGGCCCTTTTGGCGGCCTTCTTCTTCGCCGGCCGCGGCCTCCTGGTCGGCTTGACCGCCGGCTCGCTGGCAGGCGCCATTGCGGCTGGCGAGCGCGCACGCGCACGGCGCGTTTCGACCGTCCTGGCCTGAGACCCTGAAGCCGCACTTTCCCGGCCGGACGCGACGAGTTGGAGCATGTTTCGCGCGGTTCGGTCCGGCGGAATGCTACGGATTCGCTCGACTTCGCCATTGCGTACCGCGGCTCCCATCTCGGTCCAGGCCTGCTTTTCAAGCAGCGCGACGATTTCAAGCGCCTCGTCCTCCGCGATGCGCCGTTCGAGAAACGCCTGGGCCTCCTCCAACGGGCAGTTCCGATCGACGATCTCCATCTTGCGGGCATAGGCCCACGTCGCCTCGTCAAGCGGAACGGCATGTTGCTGCAAGCCCAGCAACCGTACGCGCGCGCGGCTGTAGGCATCGAGACCGTCGATCGATTCGAGATAGTCGATGACCTCCTTTCTGGGCAGCCCGCCCAGACGATCGAGCGACACCTCGTGCTCGTGCGCAAAGACCTTATTGAGCGCCCGCGACAAATCCTCGCACTTGAGACGCGCTTCCGGGAGCGCGCCCACCATCTCGGCCATCTCGATCGGGGGCACCACGCGAAGCTCGTTGTAGTCAACCACCAGAGCCCGCAAACGGTCGAGCGCCTCCCGCGCCGTCGACTCCGGCACATCTCGAGAAAAAATCCCCAGGATCATCTGTGTGATCGCATCACCCGCCGGCCGGCGACCAACCTTGCCCAGCTTCGTCCGCAACGAGCGGACGAGCTGTTTCAAGCGGCGAGCGCATCGCGTCGCACCCCTCATCGTTCAGATGTCCTCCTACCCTTCACGGGCTTCACCGCCGCTGCGGCCCCGAGACGGTTTTTCCGCGGCCGGCAGCTCGTCAGCGGCGGGCTGTTCCCGATCAGCCGTGCCGTTCGCCAGGTCGGCGGCGTCCGGTACCCCGGTCTCCTGTCCCGCGCTGGGGTCGGGTCGTTCGCCGAGTTCTTCCATCAAGCGGTCGAGTTGCTGCACCGTCTCGAAACTGCGTTGCACCGACTCGTCCAATCGAAAGTCGAGTTGTGGCATCTGCCGCAGCGCCACTTGGCGGGCGACCATCGAGCGGAGCCGGCCCGCCGCATGCCGCAGGGCCTCCACGCTCAGCTTCTGCCGCGCGCCCTCCGCCATAACGCTGACGTACACGTGCGCCAGCGACAAATCGGCACTAACCTCCACGCGCGTGATCGATGTGAGCGGCTCGATCCGTGGGTCACTCAGCCGATTGCGGATCGCTTCGGCAAGGATGGTACGAATCAGGCTGGCGACACGTTCGGTCCTTCGGGACACGGCCTGAAGCCTCCAGAGATCAATCCGCCCGCATACGATTGAACGGCCGAGCGCGGCGGGCTCGGATCCGAGCTAGAGCAACTCGATTTCATAGTCCAGGAGCGACGCCCGCCGGAAGGCCCGAATCTCGTCCACGATCTTGCTCAGCGCGCTTTCCACGAACCGTGCGTCGTTCGCAACCATGGCGAGTCCCAAGGTAGCGGCCTGGCGCTGATCGAGGTCGTCGACCTCCGCGATCGAGACGTTGTGCCGGGCCCCCAAGCGATCCTTCAAGCTCTTAATCACGCGGCGCTTGTCCTTCAGCGACAAGGCCTCAAAAACTCCGAGCCTGATCCTCAGCACACCAACTACCATTCCTCGCCCCGAACGGCCCGGGCCCGCGGCGGACCGTTACAGGTGCTGGGCGACCTCCACAATCTCGTACGCCTCGATCACATCGCCCGGTTTGACGTCGTCATATCCTTCGATCCTGATCCCGCACTCCAGGCCGGCCCGAACCTCGCGCGCGTCGTCCTTATACCTTTTCAACGAAGCGATCGCACGACCCTCCAACATGATGCGGCCGTCGCGAATCAGACGCACCTTGTGGTTGCGCCCGATCACCCCGTCGGTCACAAGGCAACCGGCGACCCGCCCGACGCGCGAGATGTTGAACACCTGTCGCACTTCGACCTTGCCGCGGGACTCTTCCTTCTCTTCCGGCTCCAAGAGACCTTGGAGGGCCTTGTGCAAGTCGTCCGTCACGTCATAAATCACGCGGTACAGGCGCAGCTCGATGCCGTACTGCTCTGCCAGTTGACGAGCCCGGTCGTCGGCGACCACGTTGAACCCGATCAGCCACGCTCCCGAAGCGCGCGCTAACTCGACGTCCGCCTCTGAGATCGCGCCGACCCCCGCATGCAGGATGCGCAGACGCGCCTTGTCCGAAGGGAACTCGCCGAGAGAGCTCTT